>QKDP01000079.1 GCA_003252055.1 Desulfobacter postgatei
TATGCGCCGCAGGGTACTTCGCAAGTAGCATGCGGCCAAGAATGCCATCACCACAACCCAGATCCAAAATTGTGGAAGGAGAAGAACTCCACACGCTTATCAGCTTGGTGATAATTTCCAACTGAAGATTTGCACCAGGTATGGCTCCACGTACGCCTTCAGAGAAGGTTTCTGATAGTTCTTTTGTTAGCCATTTACTATGCTGTTCATTCATATTAATTTCTCTCATCCAACCTATCTTTTGCGGTTTCCATAATAACAAGTGTTACTACGCTGGCCATGGGAAATTATTTGTCACAAAAAGAGGGTGAACGCTCTAATTAGCTGCTTATAGTATTCTGGGGGGGCGTTACGCTCCACGGGTAATCCCCTATATCTTTGACCCTGCCGGCCTTAAAATCAGGCAGCGACTGGAGAATAATGGAGAGGCATCAATTGATTTGACCGTAATGCTAAACAATCATAAGTTTTTCCGTCATTATCACAAAATTCTACTTCAAAAACACCGTCATCAAGGATTTCAACAACAGTACCAACTTGTCCAATTATCAACCCACGTTTAGATAGGTTCTCAACAAGGGCGACAACATCAAAAAGTTTTATTTTTATATTATTTCCCATTATTCCACCTGATTTTATTTTACATAACAGGTTGTTAACCTTGGTGTTGACTCATTCTGTTTGATAATCCAAATCGTACACACTATAGCTTTTTTTTGAGTCATGTTGAATTTCGATATCGGCTGTATAGCGTTGCCCGTATTCATCCAATTCACTTTTTCTGCAATCAGCTTTTATTATCATGGTTTTTATCTGGCCGATCAAGTGTTCTGCGTGTTTTGAGGTCAACCCAAGGGACCTAATGAAAACTCGTGCTTTGTGCTTACCGCGAGGGTGTTCAAGGCTAAGACAATAATTTTCAATTTTGTCTTTATCAATTATAGCATACTCTGCGTTTGGCAACTTCATCTATTAATTTTTCTTGTGTTATTCAGATTCTGATTCATTTTCTTGCCAAGTTACTCATAATATAACATAAAAATCGATCAAGCCAAAAGATTATAATTTCTATCGGTTAGCACTTCTGACTAATAAATGAACGCTTTTTCAAAAAATATTCGGCCACCATATGTTGTGCCATGCCACTTTATAGCGTGCATTGCCGTTTTCATTCCCATAGTCTTTGTGTTTGATTTTATCTATTGCATGGGGTAAATCAAGCTTGGTCACAATGTGACCAAAATAACAAAAAATAAAGTAAAATGCGGTAAAAACCTATGACATATATCGACCATATTAAAAGCCCAAATAGTTACCAAGAGCAGCGTCCGGTCAGGCTTGAAATATTTTCAGACTATATTTGACCCTGGTGTTACTTCAGTACCGGGAGTATTGATAAATTAAGGAAGACGTACGATATTGAAATAAAGTGGCGGGCCTATCCGCTGCAGCCGGATGTGCCTGAACAAGGATTGCCCATGGCCCGGCTGTTAGAGGAAAAAGGCCTGCTGGTGACCCCGGAACAGGTAACCGCCAATCTTAAAGCCACGGCACAAAGTTTTGGCCTGCCCTTTGGGGATGGGAAAATGGTTTGTAATACCCGTCTGGCCCAGGAGATCGGCCTTTGGGCTCAGGAATGCGGCCGAGCCCATCAGTTTCATGATGCGGCTTTTAAGGCCTATTTTGTGGAAGGCCGGAATCTGGCAGATAAATCAGTTGTTCTGGATCTGGTTGATTTTGCCGGTCTGGATGTGGCCCAGGCAGAAAAGGTCATTGCGTTAAGATCTCATGCCGAAGCTGTGGACCGGGACTGGGCAAAGGCCCGGGAACTTGAACTTGTGGCGGCCCCTACTTTTTTTATGAAAGATCGAAGGCTTGTGGGTGCAAAACCTTACCAGGTTCTTGAAAAAATGGTGGCCGAGGTGGTCGGTCAGGTTCAGGGCTGCCTGTGATTTTCGTTCAGTTCTTTCCGGGTTCCATAGTACCGGTCTTTTTCGCTGTAGATACAGCCGCAGTACTGCTGGCGGTACATGCCTAATGCCTTTGATGTTTCTATCCCCTGTTTCCAGCCTTCACGGAAATCATAATAAATGAATTTCAGGCCATATTGTTTTGCCAAGCTCTGGCCGATTTCCGTGATCAAGGCATGATTCTGGAATTTTGAATAGAGCAGGGTGGTGGAAAATCCGTCAAATTTTCCCTTTTTGGCAACCAGGGCGCTGGCTTTAAGACGTGCGTGGTAGCAGTACCTGCATCTGTTCTTTTCCCTGAACGTTACGGCACGCAAAAATTCTTCAAGCTCATAACCCTTTTGGAGGATCATTTTCAGTTTCACCTGATCCGCATAATCGCACAATGTTTGCTCGCGCTTTATACATTCGGTGAATGGATGAATATTATACCGGTAAAAATACCCCATGACCTCCATATCCATGTTTCTTAAAACCTCAAGGGGATAGATGGTGCACGGACCGCAGCAGGTATGCAGAAGAATTCTCACTATCTTGCTCCGAAGATGGCTGTGCCCACGCGCACTAAAGTCGCCCCTTCTTCAACGGCTACGGTAAAATCATTGCTCATGCCCATGGATAAATGAGTCATGTCCGTATGGGGAAGATTGAGCCTTTCAATATTTTCACTGATCTGTTTAAGTCTTTTGAAATAAATTCTTGCATCTTCAGGGTCATCGAAAAAAGGCGGCATGCACATAAGTCCTGAAATATGCAGGTGGTCAAACTGGCCGGCCTGTTTTGCAATATCAATAATTTCGTTTTCTTCTGCACCGGATTTGGTCGTTTCCCGGGCAATATTTACCTGGAGCAGAATCTCCTGGATTTTTCCGATTTTCCTGGCCTGGCGGTTGATTTCCCCGGCAAGCTTAACCGTATCCACGGTATGAATCAGGTCGAAATACTTTACCGCGAATTTGGCTTTGTTGGATTGAAGATGCCCTATAAAATGCCAAATCGCTGATTTCCTGCCAAGAATATCAATTTTTTCCATGGCTTCCTGGATATAATTTTCCCCAAAATCCCTTTGGCCGGCATCAATGGCCTGTTGAATCATATCACGCGGTTTTCGTTTGCTTACTGCGATAAGGGTCACCCGGGATGGATCCCATCCGCTTTTTTGCGCGGCAGCACGTATGTCATCCCTAATTTTTTTTAAATTGGATTGAATTTGCATGGTTATTTTGCTTCCTTAAAACTGATTGCCCCCAAAGATGCCAGGGTGTCAATGAGTTCACACACGGGCAGGCCGACAACGTTGGTATAAGATCCGGATATCTCTTTAACCAGAAAGGCCCCGATCCCCTGTATCCCATAGCCTCCGGCCTTGTCATAGGGTTCGCCGGTGTCTGCGTACCAGTTGATTTCATCATTGGACAGTTCTTTAAACCGCACCCGTGTGTTTACAACCCGGGTAACCATATGATTGGAGTCCGGTCTGGTGATGGTGAAAGCGGTAAATACACTGTGTTCCCTGTTGCTGAGCTGGGTTAACATGGTTACGGCCTGCCGGTGCCCGGCAGGTTTGCCTAAAATCGTATTGCCGATCGCGACAATCGTGTCCGCTCCAATGGTCCAGGCATCAGGGTAATTTGATGCCACGGATTGGGCCTTGGTTTTTGACAGTAAACAGACATAGTTTTCCGGTGCCATGCCCGGATTGACGTTAGATTCGTCAATATCGGCCACATGAATTTTGAACGCTATGCCTGCCTGGGTCATAAGCTCTTTTCGGCGCGGTGAACCTGAGGCAAGGATAATGTTCCCTTTGTTTAACGTTTTCATGTTCCCTTATGTATCATAATTCGTGTCCAACCAGAAATAGCCTTTTTGCCCGATTTTTTTCGTTGGATGAAAATTTTAATCCTCGAAATATTATGTATTGCATACTATAACGTTCAAAAATTTAACCATTTTTAGCGGAATCAAGACATAACCATGCAGAAGTTTTTAATCAATAAAGAGGCGTTAAGCGCAGATAAGGCAGTCATCCATGGTCAGGATGCAAAACATATATGTAAGGTGCTCAGGCTTAAACCCAAAGATACCATTTCCATGACCGATGGCCATGGCACTGATTTTACAGGTTGTATAGATAAGGTCTCCCCTGAATTTGTGGAAATTTCCATTATAGGTGAAAAAAAAAGCCTCACAGAATCAAATCTTGATCTGACCTTGTGTACGGCCATGCTCAAACACAACAAGATGGATGAGATCATCAAGCAGATTACCCAGCTCGGGGTAACCCGTTGGATTCCTTTTTATTGTAAAAGATCCATTCCATTGTCAGGTCAAAACAGGCAGAATAAACAGATTGAGCGATGGCAGATCATTGCCAGGGAGTCTTTGAAGCAGTGCAGGCGGTCCTGTCTTGTTGAAATTATGCCGCCCATGGATTTTGAACAGGTTCTGGCCTTCGCAAAAGGCTGTTCACACAGATTTGCCTTTTGGGAGGGGTCGGACCGCCCCCTTGCCGGACCGGTCCCTCGAGAGAATAGCAGGGGAGAGAATAACAGGGCTGTTGTCCTGATCGGGCCGGAGGGCGGGTTTGAACAAGAAGAGATCCGGCGTGCCGTTGAATCCGGATTTATGAGCTATTCCCTTGGGCCCAGGATTTTAAGGGCAGAAACAGCAGCGGTATGTGCCTGTGGTTTAATCCAGTATCTGCTTGGTGATATGGGGGGATGCTGAAAACAATATTCTTAATGCTTTTCTAATTTTTTGCTTGACTTGAACGGCTAAAGAACATATATAAGCTGACGTTGTTTGACGTGCCCAGGTAGCTCAGTCGGTAGAGCAGGGGACTGAAAATCCCCGTGTCAGCAGTTCAATTCTGTTCCTGGGCACCACGATTATAAAGGCTTTCAGCGGTTTTCGTTGAAAGCTTTTTTGCTTTTGGCAATCGGACTCATTCCTTTAACCACTCCCCAACAAATCCGGCAACATCCTCCCACCCAGGCTCACAAACCACCATATGGGCGTGTTTATCAAAGCACTTGTAATTTTCTGGAAACGCACCATATTTTTGGGCGATCTTTTTCACCACTGGCGCTGGTGTAATGCGGTCTTTCTTACCCGCCACCACAAGGACAGGGCATGTTACCTTGGATTCGTCTACACGGGCTGCCTGCTGCCAAAACACGATCTCTGCGGCAGCCTTCCCAGATTCGTGCACCCATCGGCTGTAATGCTTTTGCCGGTCATTTTCGCTCATCAGGTTCATTATTCCATACACGGCATTTTTAAACGGCAAGGAATGCGGTTTTTTCCAAAAGCCCCATTTAAATAACACCGGCCAAAACGTTTTTATAACCGAAAAATTCAATGAAAAAATTCCAGCGGGAGAGGCAGGCGTTAAAAGTACAAGCGCAGAAGCTACTCCCCGGGCGCCAAGTATTTGCGCCAGCAGGCCTCCCATGGAGTGGCCCATTATGATCGGCCTTGCATTGAATCCCTTTTCTTTAATGTAATCTTCAAGATCCTGGGCATAATGGATCAGACTGGTCGTTCCAAGCCGGGGGTCAGGTCCGGCTTTTGGGTCGACATTGTGGTAACGAAGATAGGGTGTGTGACATTTATATCCTTTTTCAGTGAAAAAATTTTTGTATTTTTCCCAGTACCATCCCCCTCCACACATCCCATGAATCATCACTATATTCTGTTTCATAGACATCCTCCGCTTTGATTATGTTTCAATATATGTGTCAATGGGGCAAAAAGTAAAATAGCTTTACCCGGCCCTGTTTTTTTTATATGAAATAAGTTTAAATAAACTGCTTTCCTTTGTTAAAGAATTATATTCTCAAGGAGAAAAAATGGCTGTAATTGTCCAATATATTGTTGTCAGGGATGGAGATGAAAAGATGACATTTGCGACAAAAAAAGAAGCAGACGCCTATGACAAGATGCTTGATATTGCCGACAATTTGTTTAATTTTCTTGAAGACTCTGATATCAATCTTGATGAAACCCGTAAAGAGGAAATTTCCCTTTTGTTCGCTGAAAAACGCGATGAGGTGATGCCCATTTTAAGAGGTGTCTCCCCCAAAGCCAAAAGCGACCGGAAAAAGGGCGCTTCTTCTTCGAAAACTGTTAAAACCCAGGACAAAGCGCCTGAAAAACAGGCTGGGTCCAAACAGGCCGATACCTCTAAATCCTCCACAGCGCCTGAATCCGGGCCTGTTAGCAAATCTGCAGCCAAAGCCACCCCCGGCACAAAGGCTGCATCTTCAAAAAAGAGTGTCCAGGCAAAATAATCTATAGCTTTTTGCCAAAGGAAAATATCTATGCCCTCTTTTTTATTCAGACTGATGCGTGTGGCTGTGGTCCTGCTGCTTGCATTGGGCGTGGCCTGGTGGCTGTTTGTTTCCAGGGAAAAACCCCAAAAAAAGGAAATGGCGCACACTATACCCAAAGTGTTATGCGTTCCGGCAATATTAGGCAGTTCTGATATGATTGTTGAGGCCTTTGGGACGGTTACGCCCCGAAACAGTGTGAAGCTGGCCATGGAGATTGCGGGCCGGATTGATTATGTCCACCCTGATTTCCGGGAAGGCGCAAGCATTAATAAAGGTGAAATTCTTTTGCGCATTGACCAGCGCACCCTTGTTCTGAATGAAAAAAACGCCCGGGCACAGGTGAACCAGGCCCGGGCTGATATCCGTCTGCTTGAACAGGAAACATCGAATTTAAAGATAGATGCCGGGATTGCCCGCTCTAATCTGCAACTGACGTTCAAGGAACTGGAACGGATCCGGGTGTTGGCCAAAAAACAGTTTGCGTCCAGAACCAGCCTGGATAAGGTGGAGCAGCAGTATCTGTCCGCGAAGAATCAGTTGCAGAAAATTACCAATGCCCAGGAGCTTGTCCCCTCACGCATGGCTTTGAAAAAATCGGCGTTGGCTTCGGCCCAGGCTGCACTTGCAAAGGCCAGTCTGATGCTTGAGAAATCCGAAATACGGGCTGTCTTTGATGCGTTTGTGATGGCCAAACAGGTCCAGGTCGGGGAATATGTTAATCCGGGCCAGGTGCTTGGGGTTATATATGAAAAAGATGCCCTGGATGTGGATATCCGCATTCCCCTTGAAGAACTTCAATGGCTGGGGTCTGTTTTTAAAGACGGGGGACGCCCCCAGGTGCGTTTAACCATCGCCAACCTGGAAGGCCAACGCTCTCCGGTGTGGCCGGGCCATGTGGCCAGGATTAAAGCAGCCATTGACGAAAAAACCCGGACCATGCCCATGACCGTTGAAATCGACACCCTTGATGTAAAAGATGGTGTAAAAGATAATGTCAAGGATCCTTTGCTGCTGCTCAGACCCGGTGTCTTTGTCAAGTGCCGTGTCAAAGGGGAACAAAAGGAAAACGTGTTTAAGATCCCGCGAACGCTCATGCGCTCTCCGGATACCCTGTATCTGGCCCGGGAAAATCATCTTGTGATTCAAAAGGTTAAAGTGATCCGGCGGTTTGACGAAGATGTGTATATCACCAGGGGCCTGGCCCCCGGTGACCTGATCATTGAATCCCCCTTGCCCGGGGCTTTAGACAGTATGGCCATCATCGTTAAAAAGGCCGGGGACAACCAATGAAAGCCCTTGGTAAATGGTCTGTGGAACACCGGGTTACGGTAAACCTGGTCATGGTGTTTCTGATCGTGGCCGGGATGTTCACCGCCATGAACATGAAACGGGAGATGTTCCCGCAGTTTTCTTTGGATATGATCAGTATTGCCGTGGAGTATCCCGGGGCCTCCCCCGAGGATGTGGAAGAGGGCATCTGCATCAAAATTGAAGAGCAGCTCAAAAGCCTTGAAAATATCAAAACCATGTATTCCACGGCGGTTGAAGGCCATGCCATGGTGCTGCTGGAACTTGATACCGGCACGGACATCACCGAGAAGCTCAACGAGATCAGAACAGAGATTGACCTGATTGACTCTTTCCCCACCCAGGCCGAAGATCCCGTGGTGGTTGAGGTTAAAAATAATATTCCGGCCATTTATGTGGCTGTTTACGGTGATGTGGCGGAACGAACCCTTAGGCAGACTGCCGAGAAAATCAGGGATGACCTGGTGGGCTTTGATGAGATCTCCCTGGCAGAACTCATGGGTGTCCGGGAGTATGAAATTTCAGTGGAAATTTCCGAAGAAAATCTGCGCAAATTCTCCCTATCCTTTGATGATGTGGTGCGTGCCGTGGGCACGGGAAGCCTTGAACTGCCCGGCGGACTGATCAAAACCAGCGGCGGCGAGTTTTTAATCCGGGCCAAGGGTAAACGGTATACCGGTGCTGAATATGAACAGATTCCTTTGGTGACACGGGCTGACGGCACTGTGGTCCGGATCGGGGATGTGGCCCGGGTGGTTGACGGATTTGAGGACCAGGACCTTCAATCCCGGTTCAACGGTCAGCCGGCAGCCATGGTGGTGGTGAAGCGCACCGATTCCCAGGACACCATTGCCATTTCCAACCGGGTGCTTGCCTATATTGACAATGCCCGGGGCGATCTGCCCAAAGGGATCCGTCTTGGGCACTGGTACAATATAGCGGAAATGGTCCAGGACCGCATTGATCTTTTACTGAAAAACGGAATCCAGGGCATTGTCCTGGTGTTTGTGGTGCTGGCCCTGTTCCTGGATTTAGGCCTTGCCTTCTGGGTGGCCTCGGGTATTCCCGTCACCTTTATGGGAGCGTTTCTCTTCCTGGAGTACATTGGCGCGTCAGTGAATATGATTTCTTTGTTCGGGTTCATCATGACCCTGGGCATCCTTGTGGATGACGCCATTATCTTGGGGGAGAATGTCTATACCCATTGCGCTGCCGGCAAAACCCCCAAAGAATCCGTCATGGCGGCCATGGAACAGGTGGGTGCCCCCGTGGTCATGGCCGTGGCCACGACCATCGTGGCCTTTACCCCGTTATTGTTTATCACCGGCGTCATGGGAAAGTTCATGGCGGTCATGCCCCAGTCCGTGATCTGCATTCTTTTCATATCCCTTCTGGAAGCCTTTTTTATTCTTCCGGCCCACCTGGAGGGCAGCCTGAACCACTCATCTGCGGGGGACGGCAGGTCAAGGATTTCCAAGGTGCTGTTTTTCTGGATACACTGGCTTAAAACAGATATTGTCTATATTCACAGCACCTTGAGAGGCCGGATGGAAAAAGGACTGAACCGCGTCATCTACGCCTGTTATCTTCCACTACTGCGCCATTGCATCAAAAACAGGTACTTTACCCTGGGGCTGGGTGTGGGATGCCTGGTCATAAGCTTAGGACTGATTGCCGGCGGCCATGTGCCGTATACCTTTTTTCCGAAAGGTGATTCCGACTGGCTGCTTTCAGAAATTGTGTACCCCCTGGGCACCCCCTTTGACACCACCCAGAAAACCATTAAACAGATTGAGGCCGGTGCCTTTAAACTCAACGATTATTTCAGGGGCCGGGTTGAGGATAAGAAAGATCTTATTGTAAACACGTTCTCCCTGGTGGGTGTCATACCGCCACGGGACTGGAAAGAAGGGGTGTCGGGCGGGCATTGCGGAGAAGCCTGGATCGAGATCTTGCCGTCTGCAAAGCGTCCGGATATCCTGGCTTCCGAGGTGGCCGCCAAATGGCGGGAATTCACCGGTGATATTCTCGGGGCGGAGCAGTCTACATTCACCATTATCGGTGCAGGTCCTGGGGGCAATCCCATTGAGATCCGTTTGCACGGCAGTGAGCTTTCCCGGATGGAAGGGGCAGCCCAGGCCCTTGAGGCGGAGATTGCATCCTATCCGGGCACCTTTGACATCACCGATGATTTCAGGCCCGGAAAGATGGAAAAACAGATCTATATCCGGCCGGGCGCTGAATCTTTAGGCGTGACCATGGCTGACATCGCCACCCAGCTTCGCCAAGGCTATTACGGTGATGAGGTCCTTAAAATCCAGCGGGGAAAAGATGATGTCAAGGTCATGGTCCGGTATTCCAAGCGGGAACGGGAGACCGAATCCAGCATAGACCGGTTTCGCATCCGGACAAAGGACAACCGCGAAATTCCCTTGAACCAGGTGGCCCGCATTGAAACCCAAAGGGGATACGCCACAATTAAGCGCGTGGACAGGCACAGAGTCATCACCGTAACTTCCGATCTTGATGAGGACATTGCCAATGCCCAGAATATTGTAGAGGATTTAAGTAAAAATTTTTTGCCTGACATGATCAAACGCTTTCCCGGGGTTGCCTATGACCTTGAAGGCCAGGCCAAGCGCAGCAAGGAATCTATGGACAGTCTGATGAGAGGATTTATTGTGGCACTCATGCTGATCTTTCTGCTTTTAGCAAGCCAGTTTCGCTCCTACACGCAACCATTCATCATCATGACAGCTATCCCCTTTGGTCTGATCGGGACCATTGCGGGGCACTTGATAATGGGGCTTGATATTACCATTGTTTCGGTTTTCGGTATTGTGGCGTTGTCCGGCATTGTGGTCAACGACGCCCTGATTCTCATTGATTTTATCAATGTTGAAGTGGCCGGGGGGGCCGATGTGTTTGAGGCTGTGGTTAAGTCCGGTGAGAACCGGTTCCGCCCCGTACTTTTGACATCTGTCACCACGGTGGCAGGCCTTGCACCGCTTTTAACGGAAACAAGCTTCCAGGCCAAGTTTCTTATTCCCATGGCCGTGAGTATCAGTTTCGGTCTGGTCGCAGCCACGGTGCTGACCCTGATTTTTGTACCGGCCCTGTACGTGGTGATTCGCGAATGGACCCTGTTTTTAACAGGGGGCAGGGTGTAAAAAAACTATAACTCAATCATTGAGTATAATTTAATTGCTTTCCCGGTGGGAGTCTTGATCCATAGTTTGAATGAAGGCCTGGAATTTTTTAAAGGTGGATGTGTCCATGGCATGCTCCATGCGACAGGCGGTTTCGTCAGCCTTTTGTTCCTCCACGCCGATAAAGCGGATCAGAAAATCCCTTAACATCATATGGCGTTTTTCTATCTCTTTGGCTATTTTTTCACCTTTGGATGTCAGGGTCACATAGCCGTAGGGTTCGTAATTGATCAGTTCCTGGGCCGCCAGTTTTTTGAGCATTCCGGTGACTGATCCGCGCTTGATGTCGAGACGTTCGGCAATATCCTTTGACCGGGCAACCGTATTGGTGGTCTGAAGTTCAAGTATGGTTTCAAGATAGTCTTCCAGGCTTTCGGACAGGTCAAGTGATTTAGTCATTTATTTTCCTCCAGTTGAAAATTAGCATTTTTTATAATGAAGCGTCTTGATAAGTTTATCAATATATTTTTTGAAAGTTTTAAAAAAAATTAGGCATTGTGTTACATTTTGCAAACCCGGTTATAAAGTGTTGTCATCCCGTGAAATCTGGTTATAGTATTAGAACATGTTGTTGCAGCCTTTACCCGTAATCAATAACTTTTCATGATAGAGGTAAACCCATGAGCGATGATCCCAGACCCATTACGCCTGAGATTGTAACAGAAGAGGATGAGGAACAGGAAAACAAAGGCGGGCTGGTTACCCAGAGTACCAAGCCTAAATTTTTGTATCTTGTCCCCATAACCGGACGTCCCCACCTGCCGGTACAGGTCCAGCCTTTAGTTGTCAGCAAGAAGCGCTGGGAAGAGACCGTGGCCAAGTCAGTCAAGGAGAACCAGGGGCTTTTAGGGCTGTCCTATTTTAGTGAAGTCAAGGGAAAGTACGTATATAAAGAAGAATTCCCCCAAGTCGGATGCGTTGTACGCATGCTCAATATCCAGGAAATAGAGGGCAATCTGCAGTTCATTGCCCAGGGCCTGGAACGGTTTAAAATTAAAAAATTTTTGTCTGACAAGCCGCCCTTTGTGGCGGAGGTGGAATATTTCCCTGTATCCAAGGAGGATGAGAATGAGGATGAAATCAAGGCCTATGCCATTTCCATTATTTCAAGTATCAAGCAGCTTTTGTCCCTGAATCCCTTGTATTCCGAAGAACTCAAGCAGTACCTGAATCGTTTTTCACCGGATCAGCCTTCGCCCCTGACCGATTTTGCGGCAGGCATTACCACGGCTTCCGGGGATGATCTGCAGGATATCCTTGAAACGGAATCCATTCTGGAGCGGATGAAAAAAGTGATGATGCTTCTGCAAAAAGAGATTGAGATTGCCAAGCTGCAATCAAAAATCCAGAAGGACATCAACACCAAGGTGGATGACAACAAGCGCAAGTTTTTTCTCAGGGAGCAGCTCAAGGCCATCCAGAAGGAACTTGGCATTCAAAAGGACGACAAAACATCGGATGTGGATAAGTTCAAGGAACGGTTTGCAGAACTTAACCCGCCGGAACATGTGGTCAAACGCTTTGCCGAGGAAATTGAAAAGCTGTCCGTGCTGGAAACCGGGTCTTCGGAATACGGGGTTACCCGCAACTATCTGGACTGGATCACCTCTTTTCCCTGGGGCGTCTATTCCGAAGATAATATTGATATCGCCCGGGCCGAGCAGGTGCTTGACCGGGATCATGCCGGGCTGTCCGATGTCAAGGAGCGGATCATCGAGTTCTTTGCCGCAGGTGTATATAAAAAAGATATTTCAGGGTCCATCATTTTGTTTGTGGGCCCGCCCGGCGTGGGAAAAACCTCCATTGGCAAGTCCATTGCCGAAGCCCTGGGCCGCAAATTTTTCAGGTTTTCTTTAGGGGGGATGCGCGACGAGGCCGAGATCAAGGGGCACCGGCGCACCTATGTGGGCGCTTTGCCCGGCAAAATGGTCCAGGCTTTGAAAGACACGGCCGTGGCCAACCCTGTGATCATGCTTGATGAGGTTGATAAGATAGGTATATCCTACCAGGGGGATCCTGCTTCGGCATTGCTGGAAGTACTGGATCCCGAGCAGAATTCAGCATTTCTGGACCATTACCTGGATCTTCGCATTGATCTGTCCAAGGTGCTGTTCATCTGCACGGCCAATACCCTGGACACCATCCCGCCCCCCTTGCTGGACCGTATGGACCGTATTAATTTAAGTGGGTATATCACCTCCGAGAAGCTGGAGATCGCAAGAAAGCATCTGTGGCCGAAGCTTTTGAAGCGAAATAAGCTCAATGCCTCCACCATCACCATCACCGATCCAACCATCCGGTATCTCATTGAGGGCTATGCCCGGGAAGCAGGGGTCCGTAACCTTGAAAAGTCTTTGAACAAGATCATCCGCAAAAGCATTGTCAAGATTTTAAAGGAGAAAAAAGAGAAGATCCAGATCAACATCAAGTCCCTGGAAGATCTGCTGGGACCGCCCATATTCACCCCTGAAAAGCAGATGACGGGGGTCGGCATTGTGACAGGCCTTGCCTGGACCCCCCTGGGCGGTGCCACGTTGTCCATTGAGGCGGTGAAGGTGCATGAAAAAAATGCCGGATTCCAACTGACCGGAAAGCTTGGGGACGTGATGCAGGAGTCCGCCTCCATTGCCCTTTCCCATGTGCGCTCGTCATCAAAAAGTTATGGTATCAGGGATGGCTATTTTGATGAGGCCTTTCTCCATCTCCATGTACCCGAAGGAGCCACGCCCAAGGACGGCCCCAGTGCCGGCATCACCATTGCCACAGCCATTGTGTCCCTGGCGTCGGGCCGGCAGATCAAAAGACCTTTGGCCATGACCGGCGAGATTACACTGACAGGCGATGTCCTGCCCGTGGGCGGCATCAAGGAAAAAATCATTGCCGCCCGGCGGGTGGGCATCAAAGAAATCATCCTGCCCCATGGGTGTACCAGTGATTTCAAGAAACTGCCCGAACATATTAAAGAGGGCATTGAGTTTCATTTTGTCAAAAAATATAAAGAGGTATACAAGATCGTTTTTGATAAGTAGTGCCCGACCGAAAACCGCAAATTTTGCCGATTACTTCGTTGGGCGGAAATTTTAATCCTCGGAATATTCTATATATGCCTGCGGTTAAAATTTCCGTCAGCCTTGTACTCAACAAAATTTCCAGGTTTTCGTTCAGACACTAAGTAGTGTTTGAACAAGCACGGGTTTTCGTTCAGACTGATGCCATAAGTTTAAACATTGAGTATTTTACCACGAAGAACACGAAGATATTAGAGTAATAAACTTCGTGTTCTTCATGAAATTCGTGGTTTTAATCTGAAAGTATCTTAACTTCATGACAGTTACACCGTTGCCCTGATTTTTTCCCACACCGTTGCGGGGATCTGGGCGCCCATGACCTGGCACACCTCGTATCCGCACATGGATCCCAACTGGCCGCTTTTTTCAATGGAAAGTCCGTTGGCAATGCCGTATAAAAAGCCGGATGCCCACAAATCCCCGGCACCTGTGGTGTCCACGGGGGCATTGCCTTTTACCGGCGCAATGCGGGTGACGGCCTTGTCATGGCGAATATAGCTGCCCCGGTCCCCCACTTTTAAAACCGCGTATGTAACATTGGCAGACAGCTTCTCAATGGCGGCATTTTCATCTGATTCCCCGGTATAGGCCTTTGCCTCGTCCTCGTTGGCAATAAGGATGTCCACATATTCCTTGACCAGATCCGGCAGAATATCTTTAGATGCATTGACCACCTCAAAGCTTGCTAGATCCAGGGCCACCAAAGCGCCGGCCTTTTTGGCCGCCTTGACCGCAGCCATCATAAGGTCGCGGTTGAACAGCAGATAGCCTTCCACAAGGGCAATGGCCGTGTCTGAAAACATTTGACTGGTAACGCCGGCCGGATCCAGCAGGCTTGAGGCACCGAGATCCGTGAACATGGAACGTTGGGCATCCGGTGTTACAACGGATAACACCTTGCCGGTGGGGGTATCAAAGTAACTGAGCACAGGCTCCACCCGGCACTCCCGGACCTTGTTTTCAAAAATATCCCCGTATTCATCTTTACCCTGAGCCCCGATGAACTTGGCTGAACCACCAAGGTTGCCCACACCCAGGATGGTGTTACAGGCAGCCCCTCCGGGTACAATCACCGGTGTGCGGGACGAGGCAGATATGATGGCCTGCTGTTCATCTGCCGTCACATAGGTCATTCCGCCTTTTTCTTTGTTAAGTTTTTGTAAGAATTCATCGGTTTCGTTGATAAGAACATCCACCAAAGCAGAGCCGATT
This sequence comes from Desulfobacter postgatei, assembly GCA_003252055.1. Taxonomy (GTDB): domain Bacteria; phylum Desulfobacterota; class Desulfobacteria; order Desulfobacterales; family Desulfobacteraceae; genus Desulfobacter; species Desulfobacter postgatei_B. The sequence goes on from QKDP01000079.1 coordinate 15,105, forward strand.
CCGGTGATGGTGTTGGAAGGCATAATATATCTCCAGTTATAGTGTTTGAACGAAAAGTCACCCATCTGCGGCGTTGCAGAAATATTTGCAATCCTCACAACCATGAGGTTGCTCCGGTTGCAAATGTTTCTGCGCCTTGCATCTGGGCAACTTTTCGTCCAAACACAGGTTACCGCTATGCACTATATAAGCAGCAGTGTTGTTTTAAAAGCGATGTTCATCATAAAAAATCCGGCTTGCTTGTCAAGGTATTTTATAACATTTATGCAAATATAAAGATATCTTGATGTATTTTTATATGTCATTGACAAAGATGATGACAAGTGCCATTAATATAAAGTTTTTACTTTTCCCGCATAGGTTTGATGAATCTGAAATACCAATTTTTTACAGCATAAATATAAAGCGTAAGGAGATATCATGTCAGAAAAAAAATCTTTTCTGTTTACATCCGAGTCTGTGACCGAAGGCCATCCCGACAAGGTGGCCGATGCCATCTCAGACAGCATTCTTGATGCCATAATGGCCGAAGACAAAAAATGCCGTGTGGCCTGCGAGACACTTGTTACCACAGGGCTTGCCATGGTAGCCGGCGAAATTACAACCGACTGCTATGTGGATATTCCCGAAGTGGTCAGGGCCACCATCAAGGAGATTGGGTACAACTCCTCCAACATGGGCTTTGACTGGCAGACATGTTCCGTGATCACCAGCATTGACCAGCAGAGCGCCGACATTGCCCAAGGGGTAAATGAGGGCGATGGGCTTTACAAGGAGCAGGGGGCCGGCGACCAGGGCCTGATGTTCGGTTATGCCACCAATGAGACCGAAGAGCTGATGCCCATGCCCATTATCTATGCCCATAAGCTGACCAAGCGCCTGACCCAGGTCCGGAAAAACGGGGCCCTTGATTTTCTGCGTCCCGACGGAAAATCCCAGGTCACAATTGAATATGTGGACGGTGTGCCCCAGCGGGTTGACACGGTGGTTGTCTCCACCCAGCACTCACCGGATATTTCCTATGATGATCTTAAGGCCGCCGTGATCAAAGAGGTTATTAAAAAGGTGATTCCCGGGGAGATGATGGACGGTGATACCCGGTTTTTCATCAACCCCACCGGCCGTTTTGTTGTGGGCGGGCCCATGGGTGACTGTGGCGTGACAGGACGTAAAATCATCGTGGACACTTACGGTGGGCAGGGCAGCCACGGCGGTGGCTGTTTTTCCGGAAAAGATCCTTCCAAGGTGGACCGTTCCGCCTCCTATATGGGGCGGTATGTGGCCAAGAACCTTGTGGCGGCAGGGCTTGCCGATAAATGCGAAGTGCAGATCGCCTATGCCATCGGTGTGGCCGAACCTGTATCCATGATGGTGGATTTCATGGGAACAGGCAAAATTGCCGAATCAAAAGCGCGTGAAATTGTAAAAGAGGTGTTTGACCTGCGGCCGGCCGGCATCATCTCCGAGCTGGACCTGTTGCGCCCCATTTATAGAAAAACATCTGCCTACGGGCACTTTGGCCGCAAGGACCCGGATTTCTACTGGGAAAGAATCACCAAGGCCGACCAGATCAGATCCCTTGCAGGGTTATAATTTAAAGGAAAAGGAATTTTTATGAGTCAGAAGCAAGATTACGGATATATAAATCTGGACCTGTCTTTACCCTATAAAGTCAAGGACATTGGCCTGGCCGAGGACGGGCATAAAGACATGCAGCTGTCCGAAAAGGAGATGCCCGGACTTATGGCCATCCGGGAAAAATACGGCTCTGAAAAACCGCTTAAGGGTTTTAAAATCATGGGCAGCCTGCACATGACCATTCAGACGGCCATGCTTATCGACACCCTGTATGAACTGGGTGCTGATGTGCGCTGGGCTACGTGCAATATTTTTTCCACCCAGGACCATGCCGCCGCTGCTATCGCCGACAAGGGCACAGCTGCCGTATTTGCATGGAAGGGTGAAACCCTTGAAGAATTCTGGTGGTGTACGGAACAGGCACTGACCTGGCCGGACGGCTCCGGCCCGGACCTGATTGTGGACGACGGCGGGGATGCCACCCTGTTCGTTCATCAGGGGGCCAAGGTTGAAGCCGATCCGTCCATTCTTGACAAGGAAACCCACAGCGGGGACGAGCGCTGCCTTATGGATCGGTTGAGGGAAAGCTATAACCAAGATAACCAGCGCTGGACCAATATTGCCAAAAAAATCCGGGGGGTCTCCGAGGAGACCACCACCGGCGTTCATCGGCTGTACCACCTGGCCTCTGCCGGTGAACTGCTGTTTCCGGCCATCAATGTCAATGATTCGGTAACCAAATCCAAATTTGACAATCTGTACGGCTGCCGGGAATCCCTGGCCGACGGTATCAAGCGGGCCACAGACGTAATGATCGCAGGCAAAACCGTGGTTGTGGCCGGATACGGCGATGTGGGCAAAGGATGTGCTGCTTCCATGAAAGGCTACGGTGCCATTGTACTTATCACCGAGATCGACCCTATCTGTGCACTTCAAGCCGCCATGGAGGGCTTTGAGGTGGTCACCATGGACGAGGCGGTAACCCGGGGCGATATTTTTGTTACAGCCACAGGCAATTATCATGTCATCACCGGGGCCCATATTGCACAGATGAAAGATGAGTCTATTCTCTGCAATATCGGTCACTTTGACAGTGAGATCGAAATGGGTTTTCTGGATAACCATCCGAATGCCGAAAAGATTACGATCAAACCCCAGGTGGACAAGTGGATACTGCCTTCGGGCCGTTCGGTCATTGTTTTGGCCGAAGGGCGTCTGGTCAATCTTGGCTGTGCCACGGGGCATCCCAGTTTTGTCATGAGCAACAGCTTTTCCAACCAGACCCTGGCCCAGATCAAACTGGCCCAGGAAGATCTGGAGAAAAAAGTCTATACCCTGCCCAAGGAATTGGACGAGGAAGTGGCAAGGCTGCATCTGAAAAATCTGTCCGTTTCCCTGACGGAACTGACCCAGGAACAGGCCGATTATATTGGTGTGTCTGTTAAGGGGCCGTTTAAACCGGATCATTACCGGTATTAATGCCAGCCCGGAAATAATGCAAAAAGGCGGCCTTTGTAAACAGGCCGCCTTTTTGCATGCTGAAGCGGATATTTCCCCGGGCGTTCATAAAAATGAAACAGGAAAAAATGGGTGATTCAGAAAATTGAATCCATGCTTTTTATTAAATTATCAGTATGTTATATTTTTAGTGTCGATGGGGTGACAGATGAATGTTCAAAAATATGAACTTTTTGTCCGGCCAAGGTGTATAAAAAAGAGGTAAATTTGCCGTATAAAAATGACTTATAATGGATTATTTAAAATAATAGTTTAAAAACAAGATGTTATATATTTTTAAAAAAAATTAAGTAACGTGGCACACCATTTGCTGAATATCATTTACAAGTACACAAGTACAAATGAAATAAAACAATTTCATCTTTTTTCCTTTTCCTAAGAAGGCTGCCGGAACCCGGCAGCCTTCTCTGGTTTTAGAGGGGAAACAAGAAGCGGGCAATGGTGATTTCTTTTGCGCCGCTTTCATTTTTAATAGCTTGAAAATGTTCCCAGATGGGTTATAGTCCTGTCCTACCTAAGCACTTATATTAATTTTACGGGATATTTCCCCCTAAGAAACTAAAAGGCATGATGTTATGGATTTTAACCCCTGTATGAAACATCAGGTGGTCAGAAAAACGGTGCGGGAGTTTGCTGAAAATGAGATCAGGCCCCATGCCGCAAGCCTGGACAGGGAAGGACGCTTCCCAACTGAAATTATCGAAAAGATGGGGCCCTTGAATTACTTTGGCCTCCAGGTGCCGCCGTCTTTAGGGGGTGCCGGTCTTGACACCATTTCCTATGCCATTGTGATCGAGGAATTGTCCAGGGTGTGCGCTGCTCTCGGGCTTTGCGTGTCTGTTCACAACAGCGTGGGCCTGTATCCCATTTTAAGATTTGGCACAGATGAACAGATCGCCCGCTTTGTCCCGGACATGGCCAAAGGATTGCAAATCGGTGCATTCTGTTTGACCGAAGCCAATGCCGGTTCCGATGCCGGTAGCGTGGAGACCACGGCAACAAAAACCGCAGAAGGATACACCATCAACGGCACCAAGATTTTTGTTACCAACGGCGGGGTCTGTGATGTGGTTCTGGTATTTGCCGTGGACGCCGGCCAACAGGGGCCGTCCCGGCCCAATGTCTTTGTTGTGGAAAAGACGCGTCCCGGATTCAGTGTGGGCGAAATAGAGGATTTATGCGGCATGCGGGCCAATCCGGTCTCCTCGCTGTTTTTTGAGGACTGCCGGATTCCTGAAGCCAATCTTCTGGGCAAACCTGGCCAGGGGCTTAAAATCGGTTTGACTGCCCTGGATACCGGCCGCATCGGTATTGCGGCCCAGGCGTTAGGCATTGCCCAGGCGGCATTTGAAGCGGCATTGAGTTATGCCAAGGAGCGTCAGCAGTTCAACAGCCCTTTGACAAAATTTCAAACCATTCAGAATTATCTGGCAGATATGGCCACATCCATTGAATCTTCACGCATGCTTTTGTACCGGGCTGCGGCAGCCAAGGACAAGGGGGGTGATTTCGGTGCCCAGTCGGCCATGGCCAAACTGTCCTGCAGTGCTACGGCGCGCACGGTGACGGATCTGGCCGTCCAGATCCACGGAGGATACGGATACTCCAGGGAATATGATGTGGAACGTTATTTCAGGGAAGCCAAGGTGACCCAGATCTACGAAGGTACCAGTGAAGTGCAGAAGATGGTCATTGCAAGGCATCTGATTACCCGGCCCAGTTAAGGAATAAAACGAAGATATGAAAAACGACATTCTTGATATCATTGTATGCATCAAACAGGTGCCCATGGTGTCTGAACTGCCCTGGAATTCCAAAACCGGCACCCTGAAACGGGAGCTTGCCCAGGGCATGATGGACCCGGCCTCACGCCTTGCCCTTGAAGCTGGGCTTCGCCTGAAAAGGGCAGGGCAGTTGGAGGATCGCCGGATCCGGGTGACCGCACTGACCATGGGACCGCCCATGGCCGAGGAAGTGCTTCACCAGGCCGTGTCCCTGGGCGCAGACCACGGGGTATTGCTCACGGACCGGAAAATGGCCGGGGCCGACACCAACCTCACCTCTTTCATCCTCGGCCGGTATATAAGGATGTTTAAGCCTGACACCGGTCTTGTGCTGTGCGGTTCCCAGACCAGTGACAGTGAAACGGCCCAGGTCGGTCCCCAGTTGGCCTGTGAACTGGATTTTCCGGCCATCGGCTGGGCTTCGGATATCCGGCTGACTCAAAGTTCACTGGTTGTCACCCGGTTGGTGGATGATTTTATGGAAACTCTGGAGATGGATCTGCCGGGCCTTGTGACCATAGACCTGGGCGCGTTTGTTCCCCGTTATGCAGGACTTGCCGGTGTGGCCCAGGCCTTTGCCGCTCCCAAAGTTGACGTTGTGGATGGCGATCGCCTGGAACTGGGCAAGGATTTCAATGCCCTGAAGGATTCGCCCACCCGTATTCTGGATGTGTTTTCGCCTGTCACCCAAAAGGAGAGCCGGGTGCTCAAAGGGGCGGCTAAAACCGTGGTGGATCAGCTGTTTACAGATTATGGAAAAATTATCAGTTCAGCCATGGGCAAAGATTTGAAAAAGAAATGAGGGCGCAAATGTCAAAAAATTCAACCGACAAAGATATCTGGGTGCTTGGGGACTATCGCAACTATTTTAAAAACCGGGTCACGCTTCAGATCCTGTCAAGGGCCAGGGCCCTTGCCGAAAAGACTGGCGGCCGGGTGTGCGGCGTGGTTTTTGGCCATGATGTGGACGAATATGCCAGAGAATATATTGCCCATGGTGCGGACCGGGTTTATGTGATTGATCATCCAAGGCTTAAATCCTACGGCCTTGAAACCTTTACCAACCTGTTGGCCCGGCTGGCCGGGGATTTGACGCCGGATATTATTCTCATCGGGGCCACCCGGTTCGGCCAGGAAGTGGCACCCCGGGTGGCAAAACAGCTGGACACCGGGCTTACCGCCGACTGCATTGATCTTGATATAGACGATAAAGGACTGCTTGTTCAGATTGCACCATCCTTTGGGGGCAACCTCATTGCGCGGATACTGACGCCCAGGGCCCGGCCCCAGATGGCAACGGTGCGGCCCGGTACCTTCCATGAACTGCCCCATGATAATACGGCCCAGGGCGAGGTGGTCACCCTTGATCTGCCCGAAGATCTGCCGGCTGAGCGGGTCCGCTGCACCCATTCGGAATACCGGCCTGCCAAGGCCATGGGCATTGAAAAGGCGGATATTGTGATCACCGGCGGCAGGGGGATGGGCTCCAAGGGCAAATTTAAAAAACTGTTTGAGCTGGCGGGTCTGCTCAACGCCGAAGTCGGGGCCACCCGCCCTGTTGTCCATGCCGGATGGGTGGGGCACGAGGCCCTGGTGGGCCAGGCCGGCAAGCATATCCGGCCCAAGGTGCTGTTTTCCTTTGGCATCTCCGGTGCCATCCAGCACACGGCCGCGCTCATGGATGCTGATTTTATTGTGGCTGTGAACAAAAATCCCAATGCCACCATGATGAAACTTGCGGATGTGGCCATTGTTGCCGATGCCAACCAGGTCTGCTCCGGGATTATCCGGGCTCTCAAAGAGAAGATAAGGAACTGATGCCTTTTTTAACGGGGCTTATCCCGCAAGTAGTCCCCGCTCAAACACCT
>QKDP01000191.1 GCA_003252055.1 Desulfobacter postgatei
GCTTGGACTGGAAACTATTGCTATCTACTCCCAGGAGGACCGATTTGCACTTCATCGGTTTAAGACCGGTGAAAGTTATTTAATCGGAGAAGGAAAAGGCCCTATTGAAGCCTATCTGGATATTGAAGGGATTGTTCAGCTTGCAAAGGAACACAATGTAGATGCCATCCACCCCGGATACGGATTTCTCGCAGAAAAGCCTGAATTTGCTGAGGCGTGTGCTGAAGCCGGTATTATATTTGTCGGGCCCTCACCGGATGTCATGCGCAAACTGGGGAATAAGGTTTCTGCCCGCAAGGTGGCTATCGCCGCGGGAGCCCCCGTTGTTCCGGCCAGTGGCCCATTACCTTATGATGATAAAAAAGTCATTGAGATCGCTGAAGAGATTGGCTACCCGATTATGTTGAAAGCCAGCTGGGGCGGTGGCGGCAGAGGCATGCGGGCCGTGGAAAGCACAAAGGAGCTTTTGGCCCAGGTGGATGCGGCACGCAAGGAATCCAGCGCTGCTTTCGGCAGTGATGAAGTTTATTTTGAAAAACTTGTCAGACGAGCCAGGCACCTTGAGGTTCAAATTCTGGGGGATTCCCAGGGCAATATCATTCATCTGTTCGAACGGGACTGCTCTGTTCAAAGGAGAAATCAAAAGGTTGTTGAAAGGGCACCATCCACGTTTCTTTCAGAGGAAAAGCGCCAGGAATTGTGCAATGCGGGCCTTGCAATCGCTAAAACGGTTGGATATGAAAGTGCCGGAACCGTTGAGTTCTTAATGGATATGGACAGTGAAAAGTTCTATTTCATGGAAGTCAACCCAAGAATACAGGTAGAACATACGGTAACAGAGGAAGTCACCGGGATTGACATCGTCAAGGCGCAATTAAGAATTGCCCAGGGAATGTTGATCGGGAGCCCTGAAAGCCTTATTCCCACCCAGGAAAACGTCAAAATAAGCGGCCATGCAATTCAATGCCGTATTACCACAGAAGATCCTGAAAACAACTTTATCCCCGATTACGGAAGAATTACAGGCTATCGGACAGCAGCAGGATTCGGTATTCGCCTGGATGCCGGAACCGCTTATTCCGGGGCAATCGTTACCCGCTATTTTGATTCCCTTTTGACAAAAGTAACCGCGTGGGGCGCAAATGCCGAGGAAGCACGTTTGAAAATGAATCGTGCCCTGACGGAATTCAGGATTTTGGGCGTTGCCACAAACCTGCAGTTCCTACAAGGCCTGGTTAATCATCCAACCTTCATAAATGCCGAATATACCACTAAGTTCATTGATGAAACCAAAGAGCTCTTCACTTTCACCAAAAGACGTGACCGGGCAACCCGGCTTCTTTCATTCCTTGGAGAAGTAATTGTTAACGGAAATGAAGATGTCAAAAACCGACCCGTTCCGGCATTACACGTGCATCAGCCTACGGTACCAAAATTTTCTGCACAGCAGGCCCAACCGGGACTCAAACAATTGCTGGACAGTGAAGGGCCCCAGGCCGTCGCACAATGGATGAAAGAGCAGAAAAAACTGCTGATTACTGATAAGACCATGCGTGATGCCCATCAGTCCCTTCTTGCCACCAGGGTAAGAAGTTTTGATCTTCTGAACATTGCACCAACGTATGCCGCTCTTTTACCTGACCTGTTTTCAGTAGAGTGCTGGGGCGGCGCAACCTTTGACGTTGCCATGCGGTTTTTGAAAGAGTGTCCCTGGGAACGACTTCAAGGATTACGTGCGGCCATGCCGAACCTTTTGACACAGATGTTGCTGAGGGCTTCCAATGGTGTGGGATATACCAACTATCCGGACAACGTTATTAAGTACTTTGTTAAAGAGGCTGCTGAAAACGGAATGGACCTTTTCCGTGTTTTTGATTCCCTTAACTGGGTCGAAAACATGCGATTGGCCATAGATTCGGTTTTGGAAAACAATAAAATTTGTGAAGCCGCCATATGTTATACCGGTGATATTCTCGATCCCAACAGAACCAAATACAGCCTGAAATACTATGTTGATATGGCAAAAGAGCTGGAAAAAGCCGGCGCTCATATTCTGGCGATTAAGGATATGGCAGGACTGTTAAAGCCGGCTGCTGCAAAAGTGCTGGTTGGCGCCCTGAAGGATGAAATTGGGCTGCCCATTCACCTTCACAGCCATGATACCAGCGGCATAGCCTCGGCAACACTGCTCGCAGCGGCAGACGCAGGCGTTGATGCCATTGATGCTGCAATGGATTCCATGAGCGGCTTGACCTCACATCCAAATTTAGGTTCCATTGTCGCTGCACTTAAGAATACACCGCGGGATACCGGCATGGATTTAAATTCCCTGAATATTGTTTCCAGCTACTGGGAAAAAGTAAGACAGATGTATATTGGTTTTGAAAGTGAATATCACAGCGGAACCTCTGAGGTTTATCTGCATGAAATGCCGGGAGGACAATATACCAATCTACGCCAGCAAGCCAGAGCACTGGGCATTGAAGAAAGATGGCCTGAAGTGGCAAAGGTTTATAAAGATGTAAACGACATGTTTGGTGATATTGTAAAAGTGACACCAAGCTCCAAAGTGGTTGGAGACATGGCTCTGTCCATGATCACCAGCGGCCTGACTAAAGAAGACGTTTTGAACCCGGAAAAAGAAGTGTCGTTCCCGGAATCTGTCGTTACCTTTTTTAAAGGGATGATGGGGCAACCTCCGGGAGGATTTCCAAAAGAATTGCAGAAAAAGATATTGAAAGGTGAAAAACCCATTACGGTTCGTCCAGGACTTCTACTTGAGCCTGTTGACATGGCCGGAACGCGTGCGGAAGCAGAAAAGCTGGCAGAAAGGAAAATTTCAGACTGCGAACTTGCTTCCTATTTAATGTATCCGGATGTATTCATTGATTACACCAAACATCGCAGGACCTATGGAAATGTGAGTGTTCTTCCAACCTTGAACTTTTTCTATGGAATGAAACGGGAAGAGGAGCTGCCGGTTGATATCGCGTCCGGAAAAACGCTTATTATTCGTTTCATGGCAAAGGGAAAGGCGGATGAAGAGGGAAAAAGAGAGGTCTTTTTTGAACTTAACGGCCAGGCCAGGATTGTTAAGGTACCTGATCGCTCGAAAGCACCGGAAAGAGCCCCACGGGAAAAAGCCAACCCAGCCGTGCTTGGTGAAGTTGGATCCCCAATGCCGGGTCTGATTTCTGCCGTTTGCGTTACTGAAAACCAGGAAGTCGAACGCGGGGATGTCTTGGTTACCATCGAAGCAATGAAAATGCAGACCAATGTGCTTTCTGATGTCTCTGGTACTGTTGAACGAATCGTCACATCAGTGGGATCCCAAGTTGATGCAAAAGATCTGTTGGTTGTTATTAAGCAGGCAGACGATTAACTTTAGATTTATAGCCTTTGAAAAAGAAAGTCGATCTCACCCATTGGGTGGATCGGCTTTCTTTTTTTGTTTACACGGATCGACGTCTGAACAACCAGGCCGCTATGGGCAGGGTGACGCACGCCATAATCAGTAACGGCCAGATCTGGGGCCAGACCGTGGCAAGATCCGCGCCCTCAAGAAAGATCCTGCGAAGGGCTGTGATGATGTGGCGCACCGGATTGAACATGTCTGCCTGCTGAAGCCACACCGGCATATTTTCCACGGGCGTGGAAAGCCCTGACAACGTGATCGCAGGCATCAGGAACAGAAATGCGCCTAAAAGCCCCTGCTGCATGGTGGTGGACAAAGACGACACCAGCAGCCCTATGCCCACAATGGTGATGATAAAGCATAAAAGGGAAACCATAAGAGCGCTAACGGTTCCCCGGAAGGGAATGTGAAACCAGAGCACCGCACCGCCGGCAAAGATCAGGGCGTCAAGCATACCAAAGACAATGCCGGGTATGGATTTGCCCACCAGGATTTCCACCGGACTGAACGGGGCCACCAGAAGCTGGTCAAAGGTGCCGAACTCCCGCTCCCTGGCAACGGAGAGGCTGGTGAGAATCATCACCACCACCGTGCTGATCACTCCACCAAGCGCTGAGACCATGAACCACCGGCTGCTCAGGTTTTCGTTGAACCAGGCCCGTTCCACCAGGGCCAGGCCAGGCCCGCTGCCCGGGGCTATGCCTTGTTCGAAAAGGGTTTTATTAAAATTTTCCACAATGGTACCAAGATATCCAATGGCAATCATGGCCACATTGGGGCTTCTGCCGTCGGCTATGACCTGGATCTCCACAGACCGGCCGGATCGCAGGTATTCCTCAAACCGGGGACCGATATGGATCACCAGTCGGGCTTTTTCATTGTCAATGGCCGTTTTCACCTGTCCGGTATCTTCAAGATACCCTGTGAGCCTGAATCGTCCTGTGCCTTCAACATCGGCCAGAAATGACCGGGACAGTACAGACCGGCTTTCATCAAACACGGCATACCGGACATTTTCCAGGTCAAAGGTGGCGGCATAGCTGAAGATAAAGAACTGGATAATGGGCGGCCCAATCACCACAAACCGGCTTTTGGGGTCCTTCATGATGGTGAGAAATTCTTTTAATATCAGGGCTGCCAGGCGTCTCAGGGTCTGCATGATTACTCCAGTCGCTTTGAAATGTTGCGAAATGCCAGTCCCAGGAACAAGAGCGCCATGAATGCCAGCACCAGGGCATTGGGCAGCAGCACAGGCCAGACATCTCCTGCGGCAAACAGGGTATGGCCGATGGTGACAAAATATCGGGCCGGGAAAATATAACTGATGATTTGGATGAATTTCGGTGTGGATTCAAGATCAAATATCAGGCCGGAGAGAAAAAAGGCCGGTAAAAAACCCGCCATAATGGAGGTTTGGGCCGCCACGAACTGGATGCGGATGGTCGCGGAGAGAAAAAGACCGAAGCCGAGGCAGGTGAGCATGAACAGGGAACTCAAACCGAGGAGCGCGGCCATGGATCCCCTAAACGGCACACCGAAAAGGGTTGTGCCCACCACCACGGACATGCCCATGCCGAACATGCCCAGAAAATAATAGGGCAAGATTTTTCCCAACAGGATGTCGGCCTTGCGCAGGGGCGTTACCAGCATGGCCTCCATGGTGCCGCGTTCCCACTCCCGGGCAATGACCAGGGCCGTGAGAAGGATGCCGATGAGCGTCATGATCAGCGTAATCAGGCCCGGAATCAGAAAGTAGCGGCTGATGGCGGCCTCGTTGAACCAGATGCGCTGGGATATGGACACCAGGGGCACCATGGCGGTTTGCCCCCGGGCCACCCGCATGGATGTCCATTTGGCACCAATGGTTTTCATATAGCCTTCAATGAGCCGGGCACGGTTGGCGTCGGTGCCGTTGATGATCAGCTGGACCGGGGCCCTGTAACCGGTTCCGGTTCCTGCAGCTGATCCTTCAAGAATTGCCGTGAAATTATTCTGTAAAAGGATAATGCCCTCGGCCCTGCGTGCCTGAACAAGGGATTGCGCCTGGGCCATGCTCCCGGTGGTTTTTATTTTGAAATTGGCGGAGTCGGCAAAACGCGCCGCAAGTTCCCGGGACATGGGGCCTTTGTCATGATTGACAAGCACCATGGGTATATGTTCGGCATCCAGGCTCACGCCATATCCGAAAATTACCAGCAGCACCATGGGCATGACCAGGGCCAGGATAATGGAGCTGGGGTCCCTTAAAATCTGGAGAGTCTCCTTGCGAAGCACCCCGAAAAGGCGCATGAAAAACCGGGTCATGACCGGTCTCCTTGTGAAAGGACGATAAAGGCATCATCCATGGTTGGATCCGGGTTTTCAGCTGTTTGGCCCAGTCTTCGGATTTCCCCCGGTGTGCCCATGGCCAGGGTTTTGCCCCGGCTGATGATCACCATGCGGTCGCAGTATTCCGCTTCTTCCATAAAATGGGTGGTGACGATGACAGTTACCCCCTGTTCGGCAAACCCGTTGATGCGTAGCCAGAACTCCCGCCGGGCAAAGGGATCCACCCCTGAGGTGGGCTCGTCCAGAAACAGGATGTCCGGTTCATGGAGCAGGGCCGTGGCCATGGAAATACGCTGTTTGTACCCGCC
>QKDP01000342.1 GCA_003252055.1 Desulfobacter postgatei
AGGGCGGAAGCCAATCGCCTTTTATACCCGGCACTCCCCCGAACATCGTCTATGGGACTGATCTCTTTCTGCAGGACATCTATGGAACCCAGAAATGTTTCCCTGGTCAGGGGTTTTCCCCGAAGCCACGCCATGGTCTGACGGGCTGTAAAGGGAATGGGCGCCACACCGCCCAAGGCCAAACCGACAGAAACGAATACCCCGTTATTAGCGGTAAAAACCGCCGCAGAGTTGCAGCTGGCGATATCCAACCGCTTTCGCTTACTCACCTTGGCGTAGTTCCATAATTGGGCGCCATCCTGTTTTGTCACCCAAAGGGATTCCACAAGCTCATCACTGTTTAGATCCAGCTCTTTATAGCCCAGAAAAAACGCCCTTAGGGGCAGTCGACGGCGGGAGCCTTCGGACGAAACCAGTTGGATTTGGGCATTCAAGGCCAGTAGAAGAACGGCACAGTCCGCAATGGGTGAGGCATTGACCAGATTGCCCCCCAGGGTAGCCCGATTCCGTATAATATGGGAGGCCATGACCAGCAGCTTTTCACGCCACCCGGGAAATTGATTAATTAAGTGAGGATCTCGCCGCAGCTGCTCCATGGTGGCCGATGCGGGGATTTCTATCATCCCCTCCGCTACCCGGATCGGCTCGGATTCGGGTATGAGGAACCGGGGTTTCGACTTATTCAAGGCGTCTGCTTGTTGAACATACAGATCGGTGCCCCCCGCAATCAGGGGGCGATTTTTTTCAAACCGTTCAACGGTCAAGTCCGGTGAATGGCCCGGGGACTTACGTCCCAGCTTTGCCAGTCTCTGGGGGATGGCGGCAAAATAGGCAGGGAGCAGATCCAGTTCAATCAGCCCCTGAAGGGAGGGAACCTTACCCAGCAAAGGTTCAACGGTCTCCGCCACGGCCCGGCGAATGGATCCGTAGCCGGTACATCGGCAGATATTGCCGTCCAGGGCGTCTACCGCTCCCTGGACGGTAACGGTCCTGCCCGCCAGAAGATAACCGGTGAGGGAGAGGATGAATCCGGGGGTACAAAATCCGCATTGGGTCGCGCCCTGATTGATAAAGGCTTGCTGAAGCCGATTGGGCCTCTCCCCCTGAAGGCCCTCTATGGTCACAAGATGGGTGTTGTTAAGCTGTCCTGCCGGCATGAGACAGGATGGCATGGGCTGGTAGGCAAGCAGGGGCATTCGTCCCAGTATCACCGTACAGGCGCCGCACTCACCTTCCCGGCAGCCTTCTTTGGTTCCGTACAATCCCAGATCTTTTCTCAGAAGGTCCAGGACGGACCGACCCGGGGAAAGGGAAAGTTCCATCTCTTTGTCATTTAAAATAAATCGACAGCTTTTTTTCATAATTCCCTGCCTGCTAAAATCCGTGTTTTAATATCTCTGTCGTCTCCGGAGTAGAGAAACCGCTCCAAGTGATTGAGAGGTGACATGTTCACCGCTTCAGGCAGTCCCATATCAATAGAAAGGGCGTCAAAACTCATGCCCGGCTCAAAGGCACCGCAAGGCCCCCATCCCTGACGGGTGAAAAATTTACCATTTCCCATGGTAGCCAAATAAAAGGCTTCCGAAAGGGTTACCGCTCTGTGATTCTCTTGGGGCCGCAGAATCCGAAGCAGCTTGGAGACTTGTACCGCTTGAACAACCGACCGATACATGGCAAGGGTGTGCCCGGCGCCCACATCAGAGCCCAGTCCCAGGCTGACGCCCCTGTCCAAATAACGTCCCAGAGGCATGATGCCGCTGCCCAAATTGATATTGGCGCAGGGGCAGTGCACCAGTGTGGCTTTCCGTTCCAGGATCAGATCAATTTCCTCATCACTTAAGAAGATGGCGTGGGCCATCAAGCTAGCCGGTCCCAAGAGGCTGTAGTCATTATAAACATCGGTATAGCTGCGGCTTTCGGGAAAAAGCTGAGAGACCCATTGAACTTCGGGGAGGGTTTCGGAAAGGTGGGACTGGACCGGCAGATCCAACCTTTGAGAGAACCGGCCCAGGGCTTGCATGAGTTTTTCCGTGCAGCCCGGCGCAAAACGGGGGGTCACTATGGGCCGGACCCTGTCCTGGCCCGCCAATCGCCGGCAGAACGCTTCACTGCCTTTGAAGGAGGCTTCGGAGGTCTCCTTTAGATCATCGGGCGCATTCTGATCCATGAGGGCTTGCGCCAGAATCAGGGTCGATTCCAAATGAACCGTACCGTAAACCACAGACCGAAGGCTGCCCTGCCGCAGCAGTTCGGCGGCAAACAAAGGATAAATCTTTCGGGCATAATCTTCATCGGCAAAGCGGGACTCCCCGGGAAAGGTAAGATTTTCCAGCCAATCGAACAATCCCAGATCCAGCCCCGCCCCCATCTGCATATGCTGGGGCGCATGGACATGGAGATCAATAAAAGAAGGAATAACCACCCCTTCTCCCAAGTCCGTTACAGAAAAAGACGAAAACCGGGCCGGCACCTCCTTCTCCAGGGCGAGAAGCTTGCCCTCCTCAACCAGGGCGACAGCCTCTTTTCTTACCCTGAATTCGCCCGGTGTGGGCGTATCGATAAAATGGCCTTTGTATAGTGCGGTCAAACTCACAGATCCCTCATATACGTCAACCCTTCCGTTTCCGCCACGGTGACCAAAACACAGGATTGTCCCTGGGAAGTAATTTCAGAAATTTTCCGGAATAGATCAGTTGTCATTTATCAGCCCTCCCAAAAGTTTAATAAGACCCGAATAACAGCCATGGGCTGACCTGGTGTATCAACATCCAGGCTCACCCACAACAAAACATGGAAGTAATTTAACGAATTATTGGTACTTTCATAAACTAAAATAGATTCTAATCGATTCTTGTGGAATCGACAAGCCGGTGGAAGATGCCAAAGACTGAGCGTTAACAAAAGTATCGAATGCCCCGACAATAAACGTCATGGGACCACAATCATAGACATAGCCAACAGGATCTGAATAAGGCTATCAAACGAGGTGTAGTAGTTCAGATACGATATGACAGACGCCGATTTTGACAAGATGTCTTCCATGAGAAGGCAAGTTTAGGCTATCATTTTTTCTTCACAAATGGATTTCCCTTCTTCGAGCGTCTCAAACTTCGTTCTTTGCAGCAGGTATATGAGGCTGTCTGCAATTTGTTCTATCGTAAATAGGGAACTATTAATCGTTATATGGTAGTTGGTACTATCTCGCCAGTTCAGTCCTGTGTATTTCTTGCAGTAGTTTGAACGTTCACGATCGGATTGGTCGAGGTCCTTGTTTGAAACCGTTGTCTTTCCTTTGTGGTAATTGGTAATTCTCGATTTTCTGAATTCGTTATCTGCGTGAACGTACACATTAAAGCAATTGGGATTATCTTTAAGAACAAAATTTGCACATCGGCCTACTATAACACAGGACTCTTTACTGCATATATCATGAACGACTTTGCTTTGTATCAAGAAAAGAGTTTCTGTAGGCGGTAACTGACCGTTAATATAGGCGTAGTTTTGCGCATAGAGTTCGTAGAACAGGGTGTTTTTAATTTTTTGTTCGTTTTCACGGATGTATTCTCTGGTGAATCCACTTTTCTCAGCTGTGATGTTGATCAACTCCTTGTCATAAAACGATATGCCCAATTTCTTGGCAATACATTGGCCTATCTCATGACCGCCACTTCCGTATTCCCGGGAAATGGTGATGACATAATTTTTAGGGATACCGGTTATTTTACTCGGTTTTGCTGTTCGTGGTAATTTTCTTGACAGGAAATGTGATATTTTTTCATATAGCTGGACCAAAAGGCCGACAATGAAGGCAGCAATAATAGTTCCCTCTCTTATCCCGGCCAGTTTATGCAGAAAAACGAATGAACTGACAACTCCGATAATGACCATTGAACTGTCAATGCATATTTTGACTTTTCCAAAATCTTTCTTGAACGTTTTTGAAATGACGACAAGTAATCCATCACATGGGATATAAGTGATATTTGCTTTAACAAAAAGAAAGACGCCGAGAGCTACGAAGGCGCAACTTATCAACAGGATGACCAGTTGCCCCAAATAGGTCGTGGGATTAATTCCTGAGATCAGATAAAGGGTGAAGTCAATGAAATAACCTAGCAAAATCACAACAAGGAGTTGACCAAGGAATTGTATCAACTGTATATATTTGTATTTTTTGCGTAAAATGGCGATTTGAAGCAATATAAAGATGGCATTCATGAAAATCGTCAGTTCTCCCAATGAAAAAGGGACAACTATACTGTAAACGTAAGGCACGCAGGAAATCGGAGTCACTCCGAGATCTGCCTTTACCGACAGGGAGATACCCAAGGCCAGGATAAATAGACCTAAGATCAATTGTATGCATTTTAACAATTGGAAATTTTGAAAAAATTTAGTTTTGGTATTTTTGTGATTTAAATTCATTGTCAAATCTTTACTTATTAAACATATTATGGATCATACGATCAAGTCTGTTGAGAAAATCATTTTTTTCTTTATCCGTAAATCCGTCAAATATTTTTGTCTGATGATCTTCTAAAATTTCAAGTACCCTTCCCTGTATTTCCCTGGTTTTATCTGTTAAATAGACGCACTTTTGACGTCGGTTGTCTTTATTTTCGCTTCGGTTTATAAAGCCCAATTTTTCCAATTGTTGCAAGGCACGAGCGGTTGCGGCTGGATCAATTGAAAGTGCCTGGGTTATTTCTTGCTGGATAACTCCATCGCAACAAAGCACTTTCATCAGAAAGGGCAGGGTTCCCCAGGGTATTCCAATTTCAGCCAATGGCTTCGTTAGGCTGTTGGAATTCAATCTGTTTAATCTGGATATCTTCTTTATAGCAGATTTCTCTTCAAATTTTGCTATCTCTCGTTGGATCATGGTCTTGGCTCACTATTAATTAACATCATCAATAATTGATAATGTCAATAACAAAGATAAATCCAACTGTCAACGGTTTAAACTGCAGTCCTGGCTCATTTGTTACGTCTTATTTGCTCGTTGTGGTGGGGCAACTTCAAAACCTTAGTAACATTGGCGTATAGAGGGCAAACCTCGGCACTCTGACCTAACCTTAACTGTGGACTATATCGATAACGGCATCCATTATCCCCCCTTTTTTTGAGCATAAGTCGTAAGTAAGTCGAGCGGGGTCGGATCAAGCCAACTAATTAATAAAAAAGGAAACAGAGGACAGACCACGTTTGTGTTTATCGTGCAATAAAACGAGGTCTGTCACCAATTTTTCCCTCGAAAAATTCAAGATAGGGCCAGAAAAAAATGGGATAAATCTGCACGGGCGATTCATCCCCGGGATTCAGCCTTGTGTCTGGAGCAGACGGAACAAGGTTTTCCTGGCCAGGATATCCCCTGAAATAATGCCCAGGACCCGGTTCTCATCCACCACGGGCATGGCCGAAATTTCATGGTTCTCCAGCATCCGGATGCAGTTGAGGATGCTGGTGTCCGGCCCGGTTGAAACCAGGTCCGTGGTCATGATTTTTGTCAAAGGGGCGTCCATGGGCAGTTTCAGGGCTGCAGCCCGGGTGATGTCCCAATTGGTTACGATGCCAATGGGCCGTCCCTTTTCCGAGACCACCGTGACAATGGATACATTGCTCTCCATCAGAAGTTCGGCGGCATCCGTTATCTGCCCGTCCAGGCCGATGACGGGTGCCGGAGCCATAATATCCCTGGCGGTTTTGGATTTTTCTTTTGATGCAATCCGCCGTACTGATATCTCCTCCGCCACTTCACAGGGCAAGCTGTCCCCGTCCCGGCACAGCCCCTGGATGAGTTCCTTCATGTTGGCGGGAATAACCGTTTCCAGCTTTTCCAGGGCTGCCTTCTGCCGCTGTTCCGCCAGGTGTTGGAATTCAGTCCGGTGCTTGTCCAGCCAACCCTGGATTCCGCCGGGATCACCCAGAAGATCCTTTGGAATATAGAGGTGGCGGGGGGTGGGGATGATCCGTTCATGGGCCGCATAGATAACCCCTCCTGCATTGACCAGGTAATCCGTAGCAATAAGGATGCCCCTATCCCGAAAAACATGGCGTTCCATCCGCCGGCGCTGGGCTTTCCGGGCCGGAACCGGGGAATAGGTATTGGCCCCTTCCACAATCATTTGCCATTTTCCCATCCGATCGCAGGTCATGGAGGGGAATGTACTTGGGGAAACGTCCAGGTAATTGAACACGGGAGAGGCCGGAATCAGGCAGAAGGCCGACTCGGTGAGCAGGTTGTCCGGGTTGTTGGAAAAGACGGTTTTAGAGCCCCCAGGGTCCGGGCCGTGCATGATCCGGTCGTGGTAATAGGCCCCGGCAACAGTCCCCTGGGTCTTCCACATACTGAATAATTCGGGCCAGGGCAGGCCGTCCGGATTGAGCAGATAGCCTGTGCCGTCGCTGATGCCCTTTATCCTGGGCTGGTAATTGCGGGTGTTCTCATGGAATAGCCTTGCGGTATTTGCCCCTACGGCCCCGAATCCCTGGATGAGCACATCCAGTTCCCCGGCAGGGGGGATCTCCATGGTTTTAAACTGGGGCAGTTCCCTGAGGCGGGGAAGATGTTCCACCAGGGCATTGAAGGCCGCAACCACCCCCTTAGCGGCACCGCCGAGTTCGTCAATCCGGTTCCCTCCCATGTCCGCCGGTTTGGAAACCACGTTATTGATCCCGTTTTCGATGGCGAAAATTTTCATGTCCTGGTCATTGGTCCCCACATCCGGTCCCGGAATGTAGATATCCTTATACCGTTTGAGCAGCCGGCCGAACCCCTTGATGATCTCTTTCCGTTCTTTTTTGTCCATGGCACCGGAACAGACAATCCCGGATTTACCGCCCCCAAAGGGCAAATCGGCGGCGGCATTTTTCAGGGTCATGCCCCGGGCCAGGTCATGGATGATATCCGGGGTGATATCCGGCAGCATCCGGGTGCCCCCCATGGAAGGCGCTCCCATGGCCAGGTTGTCCACCACCAGGTAGCCGCCGATTTCAAGGGGGCTTTCCCTGTCCCAGATGCAGCAGACCAGCCTGGGACCCAGGCGGTCCACCCGGATGCCCAATCGCTGGAGGCTGTCCACATCCAGCGGGCCGAACTCCAGGAAGCAGAAGGAATGGTCTTGTATCAGCCGTTTTTCCCGTACAGGTTCAGGTAGGGCATCTTCCAAAAAGGTTTTCATTGTTTTCGGAATCATGATTTCCTCCTTTTGGTCGGAACAGTTCGTTATCGGTGAAGCAAAATAACACTTCGGCATGATCTACCAGTATTAGGTCGTCCTGTCTGTCGGTTAAAGTGCGTTGATAAAATCCTCAATGGCCTTGTTTACATCGTCCGGCTTTTCCGCAAACACAAAATGGGTTCCGCCCTTGATAACAACGGATTTTGCCTTGGCAATTTTATCGACCATGAAGTTTGTATATTTAGGCGGTGTCATGATGTCTTTTTCGCCGACAATGCCAAGAAAGGGCAGGTTTATTGTCGGCAGGGCCTCCATGACATCAAAAGCATCGCATGCTTTCAAATCATTTAAAAAAGCTGTAGGGGTATTTTCTGCGGTCCTTTTTTCGATGACAGCCTTGAGCTGGGGGTCGATAAGGTCATACATGTTTGCATTGAGGTTAACCCGGTTTGATGATTCTGCCACTGCTGCTTCAAGCGCTTCAAGGATACCGGGATGAACTCTTAACCGCCCCCCGCTTCCGATTGCAATTATTCCCAGAAGATCTTCAGGGTAGTCCAGGGCATATTGAAGCGCAACGCCGCCACCCATTGAATGGCCTGCGATCACGACATCAGTATACCCTTTGTCATGAATATATGTTTTAAGCCATTTTGTATATTCTTTGATTGAGGCACATAGATCACCCTCCGGATGACCGGGCAGATTGATCGCTTCCGAATTTTTGAAATATTCTGTCTGATGCTGCCAAGACTCCCGGCACCCGCCTGAACCATGAATAAAAATAAGCTTCATAGGGCCTCTTAGTCGCTGTTGAATATGATTTGCAGGAATTCCACAATCATTACTGC
>QKDP01000087.1 GCA_003252055.1 Desulfobacter postgatei
GATTCAGGGTAAAATGAAGGCCCCGGGAGAACAGCAGGGACACGGCATACATGATCACGTTAACCCAGATTACGGCCTGTATCGTAAATTTTGTCCGGTTATCTATCATAGCAAGAAGAAAAAGGGTCTGTTTTTGAAGAATCAGTGAATGGTGATATCTTTTATTTTCACGGCAGCCAGGTACTCTTTGACCGAACCCAAGGTCAGGGCAAACATCTTGGTGCCGGTAAGGATAACCATGGGGTCATTCGGGGCTCCGCAGGCATCGGCAAACACAGGTCCCATAACGCCGGTGGGATTGGTTTCTTCGGCTTGGTTTTCCTGCATCTGCTGCACAAAGGTATCCAGGCGTTCCTTGAGTATGCCGAAATAATCGACTCGGGTGCCTGTGGTGGTTTCCGTCAGGGTTGACACATTGTTTGAAATCTCGCGGATCTGTTCCCAGAACGTCTGGGTCAAGGGTGTCTTGTTGATATCTGTGGCCGGCATGTAAAAGGCAAGCCCCCACCCCACACTCAGGATTTTAAGAATGGCCAGTTCATATTCCAGACGGTTCAGGTCTATGGGGTGCCCTTCGGGGATTGTGCCTAAAAGCGATTTAATGTCAGCCCTGTCAATGGCAAAGGCTGAAAGGTTTTCAGCCATCTGGTCCACGGTAAGGGTTCCTGCCGGGTGATCCTTCATTGCGGGAGATCGTCCATTGTCTGCATTCATCTGTGTTTTGATTTACCTTTACGCCATATCAAAATTTAGTTATCTTTAACCGTTAGAAAAAATAAAATAACAATCCCATGGTCAAGTGTAAACTCGATAATCCAGTTTTTAGGAAATTTGTTCAAATTCAAGACGGAAAATCAATTTGACCGCAGGCATACATGCAGTATTCTGAGGATCAAATTGATTTTCCAACGAAGAAATTGAAAAAATTAGCATTCTGTAACAGCCTGTCGAGTGTAAACCCCGGAAGGTAATGATATATCATGAATATCTATCAAGAAGCTGCCAAACAAATTGTCAATTCCCACTACTGTGTGGCCTTTACCGGTGCCGGTATTTCCGTTGAAAGCGGCATCCCGCCGTTTAGGGGAAAAAACGGGCTGTGGAATAAATATGATCCCAAAACCTTTGAAATTGATTATTTTCTCCAGAACTCGGCCAGGTCCTGGGAGGTCCTCAGGGATATTTTCTATGACCTGTTCGGCCGGGTCCTGCCCAATACCGCCCACTATGCCTTGGCAGAGATGGAGCAGCGGGGCCTGTTAAAATCAGTCATTACCCAGAATATTGACAACCTGCACAAGGATGCCGGCAACAAAGAAGTTTACGAATTCCACGGGTCATTAAAAGAGATCATCTGCCTGAACTGCGGGCAAAAAGTCAATGTGTCCCAGGTGGACATGAATCGTCTGCCCCCCGGGTGTCTTAGGTGCGGTGGCCTGATGAAACCTGATGTGGTGTTTTTCGGGGAAGCCATTCCCGCATATGCGGCTTCCAAGTCCTTTGATGCATCCCAGAAAGCGGACTGCATGATACTTATCGGCACCACAGGCACGGTGGCACCTGCCAATATAATCCCCCCCCGGGCCAAAGACGGCGGCACCACCATCATAGAGATCAACCCGGACCCGTCGGAATATACCAACTGGATAACCGATATATTCATCCAGGACAACGCCACAACAGCCATGGAAAATCTTATGGACGCCATTGATGAGATTTCCTGATGTCTGATTGCAAATGAATTTATATTTAGTCGTGCTCGTAAACGTTAACGGACACGTTTACGTTCACGAGCACGATTAAGCGCAAGAAAAGGAGAAAAACCATGCCTGACGATTGTCTTTTCTGTAAAATTGCAACCCATGAACTTCCCAGCGACATGCTGTATGAAGACAGCAACTATGTGGTGTTCAGGGATATCCACCCCAAGGCCCCTGTCCACCTGCTGATCGTGCCCAAAACCCATATCCGCAGCGTCAATGACATTGAACCGGAGCATACCGGACTTGTGGGGGGGCTTTTCACCCTGGCCGCAAAAATGGCCCAAAAAGAAGGGATAAACAAATCCGGATATAAGCTGCTCTTTAATGTGGAAAAAGGCGGGGGCCAGGAAATTTTCCACCTTCATCTTCACCTGTTTGGCGGCTGGGAAAGATGAGCGGATTTTTCTGATCAGACAAATCTGTAATAACAGCCATGGGCTGACCTGGTCTATCAACGCCCAAGCTCACCCCACAACAAAACAATTCTTTGGGGCAAAGTTGGCTCAAGTGTTAATTTGTGTCTTCGTGAGCTGTTGGCGTGCCAAATCCTCCCCCCCCGGGGGTCATGATACGGAAACGCTCGCCGGGTTGAGCCACGATTTCGTTCTTAGCACCCATATTAATTGAGGCACCGTCTTTTCTGATGAAAAGGTTAATCCCCTTTTTTCCGGGTTCGCCGCCTTCCAGCCCGTAGGGGGCAAAGACCCGGCGTTCGGAGAGGATAGCAACATTAAGGGGTTCTATAAATTCCACTTCACGCACCAACCCGTCCCCGCCGTTGAACCGGCCCCGGCCGCCGGACCCCCGGCGGATGGAAAACTCCCTGAGAATTATGGGATATCGCCGCTCCAGGATCTCCGGATCGGTGATGCGGGTGTTGGTCATGTGGGTATGGACCCCGGTCTGGCCGTGCCAGGTCGGGCCGGCCCCGGCCCCGCCGGCGATGGTTTCGTAGTAGCCGAACCGGTCATTGCCAAAGGTAAAGTTGTTCATGCAGCCCTGGGAGGCGGCGGCCACGCCGAACGCCTTGAGTACCACGTCGGTGATTCGCTGGGAGGTCAGCACGTTGCCGCCCACCACCGCCGCATCGGCAGAGGGATCAAGCAAAGAGCCCTTGGGGATATTGACGGTGATGGGGATCAGACAGCCGTGGTTTAAGGGCAGGTCTTTTTCAATCAGGCATCTGAGGCAGTAAAGGATGGCCGACTTGGTGACGGCCTTGGGGGCATTGCAGTTGCCCCAGATCTGAGGTCCGGTGCCTTGAAAATCAAATAGAGCGCTGCCGTCCTTCCGGTCGATGGTGAGGGCCAGGGCAATGGGACTACCGTCATCCAGATAGTCCTTGGCGCGGATCGTGTCCCGTCCGGCCATCCCCTTGGATACGGAAAGCGCCCTGAGCCGCTGGCGCACCGCCTCTTCAGCCGCATCCTGGACATGCTTCATATAGGCCTGGACCACGTCGAGGCCATAGTGATCCACCATCTCCAGCACCAGTTCAATCCCCTTCTGGTTGGCGGCGATCTGGGCCTTAAGGTCGGAGATGTTGTCTGCCAGAAGGCGGGTGCCCGAGATGGCCGGGCGCCCCGGTGCCGGGGTCAGCCTGCCCGGGGCAAGCAGCAATTCTGAAATGCCCTCCTCCTGGAAAATGCCGTTTTCAACCAGCTTGAATGAGTTAATGCAGGCCCCTTCCTCCTCAAGGAGACGGGAGTTGGGGGGCATGGAGCCGGGAGAGATGCCGCCGATGTCGGCGTGGTGCCCCCGGGCTGCCACCCAGAAAATCACCTGATCGTCCTTGAACACGGGGGTGATGACCGTAATGTCGGGCAGATGGCTTCCCCCGGCAGCCGGATGGTTGGAGACCAGCACATTCCCGGGTGTAAGACCGCTTCCCTGGCGCCGGATCTGCGCCTTTACCGCGTCGCTCATGCTTCCCAGATGGACCGGCAGATGGGGCGCGTTGGCCACCAGCTCGCCATTGGGCCCGAACAGGGCGCAGGAAAAATCGAGGCGTTCCTTGATATTGGTGGAGATGGCGGTCTTTTGAAGCATCCTGCCCATCTGCTCGGCAATGGACATGAAAAGATTGCTGAAAATGGAGAGTTGGACCGGGTCGATCTCCGTGCTGATTTGCGCCCGTGTGCCCGAGCCCACCGTGATCTCCACATCACCGCTTTGGGTAATGGCCGCAGTGCAGTCGGGTTCGATAAGAATGGTGGAGGTATGGTGAATCAATATGGCCGGGCCGGCGACACAATGTCCGGCGCTAAGTTTTTCCAGATCGTAAATCAAGGTTTTCTGCCATCCGTCTTCAAAATAGCACTGAGCCGTGTCCCGCACCGGCGGCGCGCCCTGGGCCTTTGGGACGCTGATCCGGCGCACCCCCCCTGCCCTGCCTCTGGCCCGGATCCGGATATCGTCGATGAGGATTTCCCTGCCAAAAAGATCGAATCCGAACTCCCTGCGGTAGACGGTCCTGAAAGCTTTCGTATAGTCATTGTCTTCAGGCCTGGGGATCATGATGGCCGTATCTGTCCCATGGTACCGCAGGTTAAGAAACCGGGTGAAGTCAATGGCCTGTGGGGAGAACCCATGATCCTGCAGTTCCCGGCGTGCCTCTCCTTCCAGCCGCTCAAAAACCGTTTCAGTGTCTTTCAGCGCTTGAGGGCATAAGACGGCGGCAGAGGGTTGCTGCCGCTCTGTAACCACATCGGCCATGCCCATGCCGTAGGCGGACAGAATACCGGAAAACCGGTGGATAAAAATTTTGGATATCCCCAGAACCCGGGCAATGGCGCAGGCATGCTGGGGGCCGGCGCCCCCGAAGGTGGCCAGCACGTGCGCTTTGATATCGAATCCCCGCATCACCGAAATTTCACGGATGGGTCTGACCATCACCTCGTTGGCCACCCGGATGAAACCCAGGGCAGCCTGCTCCATTGTCATGGGGGGCTGCCCTGCGGCTGCGCCGTAAGCGTTGATTTCCTCTGTCAGACCGGCCAGTGCCTTACGGGCCGCGTCCACGTCCAGGGGCTGATCCTCGGTGGGTCCGAAAATATGGGGAAAGTGCATCGGTTGAATGCGGCCGAGCACCAGATTGGCGTCCGTGACCGTCAGAAATCCGTCTTTCCGGTAGCAGACCGGCCCCGGGTGGGCCCCGGCAGATTCGGGCCCTACGAGGAACATGCCGTTATCAAAGAAGAGGCGGCTGCCCCCGCCGGCAGCCACGGTCCTGATGTGGAGCTGGGGGGCCTGGATGCGCACACCAGCGGTTTCCGTTTCAAAGACCAGTTCGTATTCTCCCCCGAACCGGGAGACATCGGTGGACGTGCCGCCCATGTCGAATCCAATGACAGGCTGTTTTTTTTCAGAATCAAAGGTGGTCATGGCATATCCCACCACTCCACCGGCAGGCCCGGACAGGATGGCGCGGGTGCCGGTGAACCCGTCGGCACTGGCCAGGCCGCCGTCGGACTGCATGAAAAGAAGGCCTGTATGGATAAGTTTGTCCTTGAACCCGCGTTTAAAGCTGTCAAGGTAGGTGCGAATATGCGGGTTGAGGTAGGCGTCCACCATGGTGGTGTCGCCCCTGGCTACCAGCTTCACCCGGGGCATGACTTGGGAGGAGAGGGAGACCTGGGTGAATCCTATCTCCTGGGCCAGACGGCCGATGGTCAATTCATGATCCGGCCAGGCATAGGCGTGCATGAGCACGACGGCAAGGCTGCGGATGCCCTGATCATAGACAGCCTTAAGATCGGATTTTATGGTCTCTATATCCAGGGGACGGATCACTGCCAGGCGGTCACCGGTGATCCCCTTCACGATCTTTCCTTTCACTGCCGGGGCCTCCTCATCCTCCCGCAGGATCCTCAGGCGCTCGTCTGCTTCAATAACTTGCCGGTACAAAAGCTCGGGCTTTTTGATCTCCAGGTCAAAAATCTTTGGCCGGTCCTGGTTTCCGATTTGAAGAATATCACCAAATCCCCGGGTCACCACCAGGGCGCTGGGCGCGCCTTTGCGTTCCAGCAGGGCGTTGGTGGCGACGGTGGTTCCCATGCGAATCCACTCAATGCGGCTGGCGTCAAACTGCGCTTTGGGCACGGGCTTTCCAGTCACCTCTTCCAGGATGCGCCGGATCCCCTCACGGGGCGCGTCAGGATAGTTCTGGGGATCCTCGGACAAAAGCTTGATGACCCTGAACCCGGGCTCTCCTGGCACTTCGGCATAGATATCCGTGAAAGTGCCGCCGCGGTCGACGGAAAAACGAAATTTGGCGGGGTCT
>QKDP01000057.1 GCA_003252055.1 Desulfobacter postgatei
AAAAGGGTCATGACAGCCCAGGCCTCGGTATTCCAGCGCCAGGAAACCTTCAGGAAGGTGTTGGAGCAATACGGCCAGGTACTTTACCTGTGTGTGGGATCCGTGTACACAGGCAATTATGACGTTGCCGTCCAGTGGGTTGCGGACAACGGGCTTTCAGAACGGATGCAGGTTATGGATACCGGTGCGGCATCCGGAAGGCTCGGACTCATTGCCGAAACCGTTGCCATAGTGGCCGAAACCATGAAGGATCTGACGGAGCTGACAGCCCATGCGTTAGAAATTATTGGGGCTTGCGACGAACTGCTTTTCCTTAACCAGCTGAAATACCTGGCCATGGGTGGCAGGATGTCCAGGACAGGCAGTGTGGTGGGTGATCTTCTCAGCATCCGGCCCATCATCAGCCCCAAGGCAAACGGCGCCCAAAAAGTCGCCACGGTCAGAAACAGTGAAAGCCAGATCCGGTATGCCATCAACCGGCTTGAACGCGAATTTGAAAAAACCGCGTCCCCCAGGATACTTCTGGAATATTCCGACAACAGGGCATGGGTGGAGGACCTGGTCATGCCCAAAATACGTCAGGTATGTCCCCGGGCACGTGTTTCCCTTGTCCCGCTGTCTCTGACCTCAGGGGTTCATATGGGGCCGGGCACCTGGGGAATGGCATTTTTACCCGGAGAACCGGCCCCGGAGGAAACAGATCAAGGAGAGTCCGTCATGAAAGTGCTCCTGCTGTCCATGCCCGATGTGGCGCCCCTGGTAATTCACCAGGAAGCCGTGCATTTCCCCAACCTCGGGATTGCCAGCATCGGCGGCAATATCCATGAACGGCATGAGGTCAGAATCATCGACCTGATCCGGAAACGCCGGTCCATCCGCACCTATCTGACGAAACAGCTCACAAGGCTTGCGCCGGATATCGTGGGGCTTTCAGCCATGTCCTGGCAATGGGACACCTGCTGCCGGATTATCCGGCTGATCAAACATGTCCGGCCCAGTGCCAAAATCGTGGTCGGGGGATACCATGCCACCCTGATGACCCAGGAGATCACGAAATCCCCGGAAGGCAAACTGATTGATTTCATTATCCAGGGTGAAGGAGAGACCGCTTTTAAACGGCTGGTGGAAGCCCTGGACGGCCGTGACACCTTCCATGACATCCCCTCCCTGACCTACAGGGATGGAAACAAATTTATCACCAATCCCATGGGTGAACTGCAGGATCTTTCCACGTTAAAACCGCCCATCCGGGACAAGCGGCGGCTGACCTGGGGATACCATGTGATGAACATGAAAGCCGAGATGCTGGAGACCTCAAGGGGATGCACCCACTCCTGCAACTTTTGCAGCATGAAGCACATGTACGGCCGCACCTTCAGGACCTATCCCATTGACAGGGTCATTGCCGACCTTGATGACATTTACTATAATAAAAAGACCCGGCTGGCCTTTATTGTGGATGACAACCTGGTGCTGGACACAGATAGAGTCATCCGGCTGTGCGACGCCATTATTCAGCGGGGATACCGGCGCCTGAAACTGGTGGTTCAGGCCGACAGTCTGACCATGGCCAACAATGAGGAGATGATCCGGAAAATGGCCCAAGCAGGGTTTAAGTCTGTATTCCTTGGGATTGAAAATGTCTCAAAAACAAACCTTGCCGTGGCAGGCAAGGGGAATATTGTGGAATATTCAAGAAAAGCCGTGGCATTGTGCCAGAAACACGGCCTGATGGTCATCGGCGGCCTGATATTCGGATTCCCCGATGATGACGAGACAGCCATCATTGAAAATTACCGTTTTTTAAAAGAGATTAATGCCGATGCCGCCTATTGCCAGATCCTGACCCCCTATCCCAAAACAGGCATGCGGGAGCAGCTGATGGCCCAGGGCCTTGTGACCAATGCCCTGGATTTAAAGAAATACAACGGCCTGTGGGCCAATGTCAAAACCCGTCACCTGAGTGCAGACCGGCTGCAATACCTGTTCTGGTATCACCGCCAGACAGTGCTGGGATGGTGGGACCCGTCGGCCAGGGCCAAGGGAATTGGGAAGTTATGGACAGGGATCTGGACATACATGTTCAAACCATTACTGCAACAGCAGCATGCCTGGATCCTTAAAAAAAAGGGATGGGACGGTATTTATAAAGATGTGTTAAAAGATCAGGAAAACATGAATACCTTTGAAGGCATCTAACTGCATAATATATTATAAAATCATAACCATTATTGGATGAAATATGGAAAAGCTGATTTCAGAACTGAAGCACAAGATTGTCGACACACTGGGACTGATGGATGTAACACCCGAGGATATCAATGAACAGGACCAGCTGATAGGCGGTCCTTTGGGACTTGATTCCATTGATGTCCTGGAGATGGTTATGATGCTGGAGAACGATTACGGGGTTGTCATTGACAACAAAGAGCTGGGTGAAACCGTATTTGCGACCCTTGATACCCTGGCCCGCTATGTCAACGAACACGGAAACTTAAGGTCATGACCCCGTCCGTGGACATGACGGACCGAAGAGGCCCCGGATATGAGGTCTGTAAGATCAGCATGACAGAAGCATCAGTCATCACGGCCCAGGCGATCTTTGCCTCCGAGTCGCCTTGGTTTGACGGGCATTTCCCGGACAACCCCATTGTTCCGGGCATTGCCCAGATGAGCATGATTTTTGACCTGATGCAGCGGACCATGGGACCAGGCCTGAAACTTGAAGGGTTCAAGCGCGTCAGATTCAAGCAGTTAATCAGACCGGACACTCTCATTTCAGTCCTGATAAAACCGGCAAAAAAAAAACCGAATCGCTTTGAATTTCAGCTCACGGCAGACCGGAAGATTGTCTGTACAGGATTTGTTGATATCCGTATTGAATAGACTGTCAGACCTCTGGAACGCCCGGCGGATGGGCCGGACGTTGGCCTCCCAATATATTGCATTGAATTGGAATATAATGAAAAATGAAATTTGAATTGGAAAAATTTCACAGAAATACAGACGAAAAAGATTTGTTGGAAGATTTAAGAAGGAGTTATCACCTTTTAAAGAAAAAAAATATGCCGATTACATACCGGTCATATGATGAAATCGGTATCTATTCGTCAGCGACTATGACAGCACGTTTTGGTTCATGGAATAACGCTCTTGCAAATGCACAAATTGAAATCAATGAAGAAAAGAATATTTCTGACAAAGATTTATTCTTAAATTTAGAGCAGGTTTGGACAGCTTTGGGTCGTCAGCCTGTGACAAGAGACCTCATTAAGCCACTTTCAAAATATACATATCATACTTATAGTGAGCGTTTTGGTAGCTGGCGTAGGGCATTGGAGGCTTTCGTTGAATATATAAATGAAGATGAAGGTAATTCAGAAATCTACGATGAGCCAGCATTACAGAAAGATGTATCAGAGGTTGTTCAAAAACGCAGAACGACTCGCAACATTTCTGATAGAATGCGTTTTAAAATATTGTCCAGAGATGGTTTTACTTGCCAGACTTGTGGCGCAAGTCCAATAAAAAAGCGAGGCGTTGAGTTACACGTTGACCACATCATTCCATGGTCAAAAGGCGGTGAAACAATAGAAGAAAATTTACAAACCAAGTGTAAGCAATGCAACTTGGGAAAAGGAAATGCTTTTAACCAATAAAGGCCAACAAAACGCTGGAGCAGAGGGCAAATACTCATGAAAGCACACGCGAAATTGGTTCGTCAGTTTATTAAAGAAGTACTGAACGAAGGTGATATCGAGGCAACAGGGAAGTATTTTCACGAAGACGTTGTCGAACTGGTTCCCCTTCCAGGCCAGGGCCCAGGGTTGAGCGGGTTAAAGAAAGTACTGGGCGGACTCAGGTCGGCCTTCCGAGGCATGAACTGGTTGATAGAAGAACAGATCGAAGAAGGCGACAAGGTGGTCACTCGATTTGTATGGAGCGGAGAACATCAGGGGGAGTTTTTCGGTATTCCTGCGACAGGTCGCAATGTCTCCGTCTGGGGTGTAGTAATTGACCGGTTTGTGGAAGGGAAGATTAAGGAAACAAGAATAATCATGGACGGGCTAGGATTAATGGCCCAGTTGGGGGTTTTTCCACCATCGAAGGATTGAATATATCATCAGCCCAATCGGGATAGGCCCCCCATCACTTTATCGGAGTTTTGGGGTTTAAAAAGCCTATCCCCTCATCCGCCGGGCGTTATGCAACAATCAATGCAAACGTGAGTACAAATTTTTAACCGCAAAGGAGAAAGCTCATGAGCAGAATGCCTAAAGAAAGAATGGAAAAGGCATTGGAGCAGCTTAAGACCATTTCCGAGGAAGATCACGCGAAGGTCAAATTCCTTGCCGACATCGTCAGACCGCTCCGCAGCGTACTCTTCAAGACCCCCGACGATTACGGCATGACCAGCTGGACCGACCTTTATATCCCGTCCGATGACGGCACTCCGCTGGAAGCCTGGTACATCCCGGCCAAGGGCGGCGAAACCAACAAGCTGATCATCTTCAATCACGCCCTGCCGATGTGCCGCGCCGGATTCCCGGGCCACTTGGGCGAGCCGTGGAGCGCGTATGACGCGGTCGAGATCGATTTCGTGATTCAGTACAAGCATCTGACCGACGCTGGCTATAACGTGCTAACCTATGACATCCGCAACCATGGCAACAGCGCTGCCGCGAACGGCGGCCTGAGCGGCATTGGCCAGTGGGAGTGGCGCGACTGCGTTGGCGTCAAGAAATATGTCGACAATCACCCAAGGCTTTCCAAGATGAAGGTTGCCCTCTACAGCCAGTGCATGGGCGGAAACTCTCAATACCATGCAATCCACCGTCGCCCAGATCTGTTTGAAAACGTGCAGTGCATGGTCAGCCCGATGGTCGTTTCAATGGCAGCAATTTACGACGCGTTCTCTGAATTATATGGAGTTCCGCAATACCAGGAGTTGATTGATCTTGAGCTTCTCAAAATGGGTGCCTTCGTTGCCGCAGAGATGACCCCGCATCTGTGGGCCCCCAGCGTGAAAATGCCGGTGCTCATGATCCAGGTATTGGAGGATGAGTGGACAAGAAACCCTGAGGACGCACAAAAAACCTTCGATCTGCTCGGAAGTAAGGACAAGGAATTGTTCTGGATCGAAAACACCAAGAAACGCTTCAGAGACGGTTACAACTACTTCGGAAGGCATCCTGAAAAAGTTCTTTCGTTTTTCGAGAAGCACATGCAGTGAGCATTTGGAAACAATTGAAGAAAAAAGAATATCTGTTCTGACCCTTCGTCATGGCAAGTAATTATTGCCAGTTGAAGAAATATTGGCATAACGAATAAGGTTGAATAGATTCATCAGATTATCAAGGCCATTTGAAGCCCAAAAGGCTGTTTTTTTTTGCGGGCAGGTATGCATTGCCGGGAAAACCGGTTTTGCTTCACGCTTAGTGATGTACGGATTTTTGATTAGTCAACACCGCCTTTCGGCTCGTTCATGCTGGTCAGGCGAGCAGCGGCAGAATAAGTTGTGTTTGGATGATTTTAATAAATGGGTGACCCCAATTATCGAACTATCTGAAATGGATATCCTGTCAGGAATATGTTAAGAAACTTTAAAATTATATAACAGCCATGGGCTGACCTGGTCTATCAATACCCAGGTTCACCCCACAACAAAACATGAAAGTAATTTAATAGCTTATTGTAACTTTCATATAAAGGGAGAAAAATCAAACATGAACAAAGTAAATACCATTGAGGATGTCATTATCAATGTGGCCCGGATTATCATTGATGAACTCATGATTGAGGATGTGACACCTGAAACCTTTGATCCTGAAATGGACCTTGTGGATGAAGTCGGTATTGACAGTATGGACCTTGCCACCGTGGCCCTGGTGATCCAGGATGAATACGGCATCCGCATTGACGAAGATGATTACCCCAAACTGACCAACGTCCGGCTCATTGCCGAATACATCAACAACAAATTATAACAGCCATGGGCTGACTTGGTCTATCAACACCCAGGCTCAACCCACG
>QKDP01000376.1 GCA_003252055.1 Desulfobacter postgatei
ACCGTATTCGAACTGAACAATAGTGATGCTGCCAAAAATTTATATGCCCAGCTGCCCTTGAGCATCAAAGTGGAAAACTACAGCAACAATGAAAAGATTTTCTACCCGCCCGAAAAACTGGACATCACCGCTACGCCCAAGGCCGATGCCAAGGCAGGCACTCTGGCCTATTATGCGCCCTGGGGAAACGTGGTGATGTTCTATGGCAGTTTCGGTTCCGCCCCGGGATTGTACGAATTGGGACATGCCGTATCAGGGCAAGGATATATAAATGGCATGTCAGGAAGGATACGGGTTGAGAAGTGATCCGGTTCTGGTGAAATGGATGGTTATAAAGAGGAGAAATTGATGAGCACTGTTTGGATTAAAAGCAATAAAGACAGAACAAAGCTGAAACATGATGTTGCCTTACTCCTTGAAAAGGCAGCGGCCATGGACTGGCTGGGCCAAAAAGAAGCCCCTGTTCTCTTAAAACCCAACCTGGTTGTCAACAAACCGGCATCAGCGGGAGCGACGACAACGCCGGCCATTGCGGAAGGGCTTATACAGTGGCTTGCTGATCATAACTTCTCAAATATCATCATAGCAGAGGGCTCAGGGGTGGGCTTCTCTACAGCCAGAGCTTTTGATGTATGCGGCTATACATTACTTGCACAGAAATTCAATATTCCCCTGATTGATCTGCAAAAAGATAGTTCGGTTAACAGAAAAACTCCCATCGGAGAATTTAAAATATGTACAACCATTGCCGACCTTGAAGCAGATGGAGGAAGTCTTATCAACCTTCCTTTGGTAAAGGGACATGGTCAGACTCGAATGACCTGTGCCCTGAAAAACCTGAAGGGATGTATTCCCAACACAGAAAAAAGACGCTATCACACCCTTGGTATTCACAAACCTGTTGCCTATCTCAACACCTGTATAAAACAGGCATTTGCCCTGGCAGACGGTTTAAATCCTGATCCTTACTGGGAAGAGGGAGGCAAACCACAGAAACGGGATCTTCTGCTCCTTGCTAAAGACCCAGTTGCCATGGACAGCTATGCCTGCCGTCTTCTCGGTTTCTCCGATGAAGATGTTGAATATCTCTGCTTAGCGGACAAACTCGGCATAGGTGATGGCCATACTTCTGATAAAGACATTGAAAATCTCGATGATACAACCATAGAGAACATTTTGCGCAGCCGTGCCCAAAGTGAGATGAAAAAATGGATTGACTCAATTGTGGACCAGAGATCAGCTTGCTCCTCCTGCTTTGGAAACCTGTCATCTGCTCTAAGAAATATCCAGGAGAAAAATCCGGATTTAAAAGCACAGACCCTCCCCTCTCTCTGTATAGGCCAGGAGTTCAAAGGCAAGAGCCTCTCTTCAACCCAGATAGGTATTGGAATTTGTACTGTTTCAAAAGGCAATAAAGCGCTACAGGGCTGTCCGCCCTCCAAGGAAAGTATTCTTACTTTTCTTAATAATGAGTTTTCTGCCGAATGACTTGCATGAACAATAAAGAAATGCCGAAGGGATCACCATTGCCGTTCGCGGAATTCCGGAGCTGCTTTTCGTTCTCGGAACCTACCTGATCAGGCTATCTACTCTCCCATAGGCTGGTGTATCCTTAACGAAAAATTCAAAAATGAAATGGACAAGATGAATAAATCAATATGATAGTTTAGTTACTTGAAGAAAGAAGAACCAATATGCAAAACAACAAAATTCTTATTGCCTATTATTCCTGGCACGGAAATACAAGAAAAATCGCTGAGTTAATTAGACAGGCGTCTGGTGGCTCATTGTTTGAGATTGAGCCTGTCCAGTGCTACACAACCGACTATAATGCTCTATTGGCACAGGCGAAAAATGAAATCAATACAGGCTTCAGGCCGGAGTTGAAAGCCATGCCCGAGCCCGATTCCTATTCAGTCATATTCCTGGGAAGCCCGATCTGGTGTAACACCATGGCACCGCCATTATTCTCCTTTATCCACCGCTTTGATTTGAAAGGAAAGACTGTGGTTCCTTTTTACACCCACGGGGGTGGTGGAGCAGGCGTATTTGAAAAGGAGCTGTTAAAGATGTGTCCGGACTCGACAGTCGCAAGAAGCTTTGGCACGTATAACAGCGGCGGAAAGGAGACAGTAAAACAGATAAGGGTCTGGTTGGGGGCCATGGGATTACAGGCCCGTCTCTAATCAGGTCTCAGCAATAAAAGTAGTTTTTATTAAAAAATCAATATGTTAATTTTAAATGCCTTTGCAAAGAACGTTGCCATTCGTCTGTGCGAAACAAACATCCGCTGCAATGCGATTGCGCCCGGAGCAACAGAAACCCCGGCAGCTGAAAAGTGGGCGGAAGGCACACAACCGGGTGGTGATACGATGTTGAAGTATGCTGAAAAGTACGCCAACATATCCCTGCCCATGACCAAACCAATTGATCAGGCATACGCATGCCTGTACCTGGCCAGTGACATGGGAAGATGTGTCAAGGGCCAGGTACTCCAGGTGTGTAACGGTGCATTTTTATAATTTTTTTAAAAAGAAATACCCTGTAACAGAATAAGTATCTCTGTTACAGGGCAATGTCTGACCGAAAACCTGAAAATTTTCGTCCGTCTTGTAATCGGCAAAATTTACGGTTTTCGGTTGGGCACGATTTATACAGTCTTTCCACCATCAACGGTAATACCTTGACCAACAAAGTAACTTGCCCCTTCACTGCACATCCATAAAACGACTGACGCTATTTCATCCGGCCGGCCGGCTCTGCCCATGGGAACCGTTCCTTCAAGCTGCTGATATGCCACAGGATCTCCAGCAACGACATCCTGGGCGATTTGAGTATCAATAAGGCCTGGGTTAACCGCATTTATTCTTATGTTTTTGGTGACGTATTCAATGGCAGCAGTCCTGGTTAAGCCAAGAACGCCATGTTTTGTTGCAATATAAGGAGATACGCCGGGTTGTCCGGTTATCGCTCCTGTTGAAGCGGTATTGACAATCACTCCGTGCCCCTGCTTTTCCATCTGCTTAATTTCATGGCGCATACAATCCCAGACACCTCGCAGATTGATTCCGATGACACGCTCCCAATCTTCTGTCGTCGTCTCACCGGTGTTTGCCACCTGAGCCATAACGCCTGCATTGTTAAAGGCAAAATCAAGTTTTCCAAATTCTGCCACTGTCTTTTGAACAAGCTGTGCAACATCTTCTTCGATGCTGACATCGCATTTAATCCAGGAGACTTTGAATCCTTTATCCTTGAGCTTGCCGGCCTCTTTTTCCAGCAGATCGACATTATAATCCGCCATCATAACGGCCGCCCCTGACTCGCTGAAAGCCTTAGCGGTTGCCAGTCCCATTCCACTTGCAGCACCAGTGACGATTGCAACTTTGTTCTCATAATTATACGTAACATCCATAATAGTACCTCATTGTTTTCATTAAGTTAGAAGCATGCTTCCAGAATTTCTAAAATTTCTTCAGTTGTCAGTTTCTTATATCCGTTTTCAAGAATGACTGATGACTCCGCTATTTTAGGCAGCATCTCTTTGGTGGCGCCAAGTTCTTCAAGGGAAGTGACGATGCCGCATTCTTTAATGAATTTTTCAAGCGCATCCAGACCTTCCTGTGCCACTGCATCTTTTTCTTTGCCTTCAGGGGAAACGCCCCATATTTCAGTTGAAAATCGGACAAATTTATCAAGACCGTATGAATAGATATGACGATAGTAGGGCAGTGAAATCGCGGCAAGTCCCATACCATGGGCACAGTCGGTGTAGGCGCCCAGTTGGTGCTCAATCATGTGAACTTCCCAGTCCTGGGGTTTTGAAACACCTGTAACGGTATTCAGCGCAAGGGTTGCATTCCACATCAGATTACTTCTTGATTCATAATCTTCAGGATTGTTCAAGGCAGCCAAAACGTCTCTTATTTTTTCTTTTCCAATACATTGGTCAGGATGGCGCTGGCGCCGGCAGCCCGCTCCTTGCTGACACGGGTGTCGAGCACGGAGATGAAATCTTCAACCTGTGCCTCGGTCAGCCCGGCGTTCATGGCTGCCCCGAGGTGAAAGCCGAGCTGCCCCCCAGTGCCGTCCATATTGGCGAGAGCGGCGATGGTGGCAAGTTCCCTGTCCGAATAGCTGATCACATCCCGGACAAAGATATCTGCAAAGAGATGCTCTTTTAAAAATGTGTCAATGGCCGGGGCAAACTTCTGCCAGGCGGCGCCTGTGATGTCGGTTTCCCGTCCAGCCAGCATGGCCCTTACCTTTGCCCCGTATTCATCCTTATTAAAATCCGCGGGGACCGGGCCGGCGGTTTTCCCCTCAACATCTTCAATGCCTTTGGCCTTGCGCTCATCCACCACCTTCATAAAGGTGTTCAGGGCGTTCAGGCTCCGGGGAAATCCCGTATAGGCGTAAAGATGAACCATGACCTCCTTGATTTCATTGATGCTCAGGCCGTCATCTAGCCCCTTGTTCAGAGCAGGGACAAGCCGGGCCAACTCTCCGCCGGCGGTAAAGGCGGCAATGGGAACGATATTTTGCTGCCTCAGGGTCAGTGCACCGTCGGCTCCCATGGCCAAGCCGGAAAAAATTGAGGCAAACATGATCAAAACGGCTAAAACAGTGATTTTCAAACGATACTCCTTATTTTCCGAGGTATTGTTCATCAGTGACCTTTTCTTTCCAGATGACATTCCGGCCGTCCTTGGTCCCGGTAATGACCAGGTGTGTCATGGGGGCATCCGGTGTGGCACCGTGCCAGTGATCAATGTCAGGCGGGCACCAAACGGTTTCGCCTTTCTTGAAGGTTACAATTTTTCCGTCCCGTGTCCCGGTCAGGGCCACGCCGTCAGTAACGATCATATGCTGACCGACCGGGTGGTAGTGCCATGCGGTTCTGGCCCCGGGCTGAAATGTGACGTATGCCCCTGAGTAATGGGCCGTCTCATTGGAGGGGAAGAGCATATCCACCTGGACGTCTCCGGTAAAAAAATCCAGAGGCCCCTTAAAGGACTTCTGAGAGCCGGCCGGATAAAAGGTCTGTGAGCCCGCACCATCCTCGGTCCCGGCGTATAGCAGGGATGCGGAAAGTATCATTAAGAGGGTTAACGTCAATACAAATTTTTTCATGGTCTTACTCCTTGTGTTTTAATGCGATGTAAAATAATTTTTTTGGGTAATAGCTTAGTTTGTGTTGCTTGTTTGTTTCACGAGTGTTTTAAATATATAGCAAGTAATCAAAAAGGAGATAGCCTAATCGTTTTTAATAATTGCCTGATTGTCCAAATGCTTATAGCTGTTGTTGGAATTAAAAGAAAAGGGCAGTAAAATGGGCCTACTGTTTTGTTTTTTGTGGTAGAAAATAAGATAGCTTAATATGTTGATATAAAAATGAATTCAGCAGAGTTTAAAGAGAATTTGCGCGGCCAATATTGGTTTTTTAGTTGGGGCAATAGATTGATTTTGGCTGTCTGATAATACACGCTTTATTGCAAATCAATGCGGAACCAGGATTAATTCCAGTTCGGGCGCCGCCAGCCGGTTCAGACTGTCGGCGAGGCTGCCATGACGCAGGTGTTCTAGGCTGCGCTCACTGCCGCGACCGAGAATAAGCCGCCCCGGCTTGGAGATTTCGATCTGCTCGAGCACGCTGTTCACCAGCTGCGCCCCAGACGTCTCAAGAACCGTGCTCATCACCTGCAACCCGGCCCGCAGCAACTGTTCACTGGCAGCGGCCACCAGTTGCTGCGACTGGGCAACCGTCTCGTGGTCTAAGACGCCTCCTTCAAGGGCATCAAAAGTCCGGACATGGACAATCTGAACCGCCGCCCGGGTTGCCGTTGCCAACTCGATAGCACGTGTTAACAGAGCGCCATCGCTGCTGTCACCGGGCAAGGCGACCATGACACCGCCCAGGATCGACACCGGCTCAACCTGAGAGGC
>QKDP01000214.1 GCA_003252055.1 Desulfobacter postgatei
CGGCAGGCCAAAATTGATTCACAGCCCTACAGGGCAGGGGTGGATGCAACCGGTTTTAAGCAGATTCTGTATATGATGTTCCAGGACTTCAAGCGTGAGCTTGACCTTTTTATCCTTGAGCAGGTAACCCCGGAGCTTAAACAACTGGTACGCACTCAGGAGGAACGCATAGAGTCCTATTTTAAATCTCTTCTGGATTCATACCGCATTGATTACGTCACCATGGCCGCCCCGGGGGACCGGGAGGATGACCGCTTTTCCCTTGAAATGATCAAAGAGGAGGAAGAATATTCCAGGGCAGCTGACCTTGAAAACATAAAAAAAATCCTAGGGCTGCATTTACCGGACCAGATTTTTTCGCCTGAATATACCCGGGCGATGCAGGCCAATGCCGTGGCCGATTTCAGTCTTCATTCATTGGTTTTGTTTGTATCTGCCATGATGGACAAGCATGTGCGGTTTTCCTTTACTCCCGGGCTTGACAAAGCTGCCGGCAAAATCAAGAAAAAAACGCTGACCACAATGCAGCGGCAGATAAAAGCCTATCACAGCAGTTTGAAACAGGATTATTTTTTCCCTTTAATAGATGCGGTCACACGGGATTTTAAAGACAAAATTCTTCAACGTTTTACCATGTATGAAACCTTGAACAAAGATATGGATGCGCTTTTCTGCCTTAAACAGGAGGGAAAAAACCAGCACCTTGCCATGATAAAAAAGGCGAAAAACGATATTCTCCGGATACGCGCGCTTCTTGATGAATTCAGCGTGGATTTTGGGGTGGGCGCATTTACGTGCGCCGTAGAAACCGGTCTGTAGCATCCACAGATTCCGAAGAATTTACGAAAAGCATGCAACATAATGATACCATGGGCCTTTTAAATAAAATTGTGTCAGGCGGACAGACAGGGGCGGACCGCGCTGCTTTGGATTTCGCCATAAAATTCAATATTCCCCATGGCGGATGGATTGTCAAAGGCCGGAGAACGGAATCCGGGCCATTGCCAGATTTTTACAATTTAAAGGAGATGGAGACCAGGGATTATCCCGCCCGGACCCGGCAAAACATACTTGATTCCGACGGTACGGTTATCATTGCCAGGGGAGCTCTCACAGGTGGCTCAGCCTTGACCTACGCATTTGCACGGGAAACAGGCAACTGGGTCTGCAGAATAAATCTGATGGAACAGGATATTTTTGAGGCGGCATTGATCCTTCACACCTTTATCCAGGACCAGGGCATCCGCGTGCTTAATGTCGCAGGCCCAAGGGCTGGCCATGACCCTGATATCTATTACGATGTTAAATCCATTCTGACAGCCGTACTGTACCTGGATTTCCTTGAAACCCATGAAGATTCATGGCCGGCGGACCAGATGATTGATCATGGGTTTGAGTTCCCGAAATCA
The DNA here is from genome assembly GCA_003252055.1 of Desulfobacter postgatei. Classification (GTDB taxonomy): domain Bacteria; phylum Desulfobacterota; class Desulfobacteria; order Desulfobacterales; family Desulfobacteraceae; genus Desulfobacter; species Desulfobacter postgatei_B. The sequence goes on from QKDP01000214.1 coordinate 1,410, forward strand.
TTCACCAGTATCAAACAGGCCGCTGAAGCCCTTGAACAAAGTCTGACACTTAGGGGGAAGACCCTGATAGCCAGCAGCGAACCGCATCAGATGGCCGGTATTTATTTTACCCTGCTGGATTATGTGCGGTTATCCCTTAAACTGGATAAAAAAAATTCAAACCTGTTCAAGTTTCTTTCCAAAGGAAGAAGTCTTAGACATTACACGCCTGAAGATGCGGTTATGGAATTTTTAAAAAAACTGAAAGCCGGATTATCCAAAAAATTTAAACTCAGGGTGGTGTCTTCATGATCCCGTTAAGAGACGAACAGGAAACAGCTGCCTCTCCAGTGGCAACCTATACCATTATCTTTATCTCCACTCTGGTTTTTGTCTGGCAGCTGATTACAGGAATTGATGATCAGGCGGTTGCCTACACCTTCGGCTTTGTCCCTGCGAAATACACCGTGGCGCAGATGGCGGCTCATTTTTCCCTGCTAAACAAGCTGTCATCCCCTTTTGCCTATATGTTTCTGCACGGCGGTTTCTGGCATTTAATCGGGAATATGTGGTTTCTGTATGTTTTCGGTGACAATATTGAACAGGAATTAGGACCGTTCCGGTTCATCGTCTTTTATCTGGTTTGCGGACTGCTTGCTGCGTTCTTCCATTTTTTGCTCAACCATTCATCTACTGTGCCGACCATTGGTGCAAGCGGCGCTATTGCAGGGGTTATGGGCGCTTATTTTCTTCTTCATCCGAGAAATAAAATCCTCACCCTCATCCCTGTGTTCATCTTCCCGTTGTTCGTCAGTATCCCTGCTTTTATTTTTCTGGGGATCTGGTTTTTTCTTCAATTCATTAACGCAACAGGGCACGGTGCCGGTGCCGGCATTGCCTGGTGGGCTCACATTGGCGGTTTTCTTTCGGGTATGGCCCTTATTGGCCTGAACACTAAACTGCCCAAGACCGGATTCAGCGAAAAAGTTGACAGATACACCATCAAAAAACGCAGCCCAAAACTTCATGTTATCACCCCTGGATCAAGCCCGTCCGGCGGCTCGGATCTTTACGGTACCATTGTGCTGACCTCCCTTGAAGCACTCACAGGGACCAAAAAACTTGTCACCATCCCCTGGGGGTTTAAAAAATCCGTATACCAGGTGGTGGTGCCTGCAGGTATCCGGCGCGGATCCATGCTGCGGCTTAAGGGAATGGGGAAATCCCTGCCAGGCATGCCCCCAGGTGATCTTTTGCTGCGCGTCGACATTAAAAATGCCATTTAAAAGCATTTTAAAAATAAAAAGAACAGGCCGCTTTTTCGGATACGATTTTCGAAGAAGCGGCCTGTATTAATTTAAAGTAAACCGGCAGGCTGGTTAATCAGTGTCCACTGCCACCCTCCATCAGGGCAGTTAACTCCTTTTGAATGCAAAAGTAGATATCATCGTCGCTGCCGTAGATATCAATGACATCTTTGTGGTTGATCAATGTTTCAACCACAAATGCGGTCAGGTAAAGGCTGGCAATATTGGGGTTTGAAACCAGGGATCTGAATGGTGCCACGGCATAGTCAATATCAAAATCCTCTGCCCGGCACAGGTTATCCAAGCAACGCACAATCTGGTTTTCCACACTGGATTTGCTCACGGTTTCAATGAGTCCGGTCTCAATGAGTTTCATGGAAACTTTGTTACTGAATGAATCAATGTTATCCCGGATAGCGCTGATGGTTTTAATTCTTTCCCGCTCCTTGGAAGACTCAATCTTGGAAAGAAGCTTGGATTCCCTGTTCCCGGTGTAAAATATTTTTGCCATTGATTTATCCTTAAAATAAATAAGCCATTATTATAAAAAAAGGAGTATATGATAATTTAGGTATCGTTATCAAGCAAAATTCAGGCTCTGGGAAAAAACATAGTGGTTTGTATATTCCCTAATCTTGTTCATAAACACCCGTTTGACAGTTGTGGCTTCATTTTCAAATTTTTATATGCGGTTATCCTGGTGTCTTGCTTGTTTGTGGTGCAAATTTTGCTTAAAGTTTCTAACGTGTTTGCCCCAGCCGGGATTTGACTTGACTGTTCGGGCATGTTAAAAGACTTTCACCTATACAGATGGTAACAATATGCCTATAACACCAGGGATTTCAAAAAAACTTTTTATTCTGCTCTCTTTTTTCATCTTGATATTTTATGGCACAGTCTATGGCGTGTTTATCAAGGTCCGGGAAATGTCCGATGCATCTGCCCGGATTGTCGGCATCAGCAATCAGATCGGCGTGCTGTCCAACAACCTTAAAAACAGCCTTCTTGATATGAACACCAATATCAAGAAATTGAAGCTGCTGAAGAAAGATGTTTATTTCCACTATTTTGAAACAGCCCGGGGCAATTACCAAAAGGTACTTGTAAAGATTATAGGCCTGGATACCGGGCGGGGAACACCTGCGGGATACTGGCGTGACATTGACCGGACCTTTGGTGGCTATATCCAGTCGGGTGTATCCATGAAACAAGCCATGAATGATAATTATACCTGGATTGACGCCGAGGTGATGGGCCGGTGGATGGCCACCATTGCCGCGGCCAGAAAGGACAATGAAGAAAGAATTGAGCAGGACCTGATCCTGATCAACCGTTCAAGCCGCCAGGTGATGAAAAATTGTATAATCGGGTTCGGTATTTCAATACTTGTGGGCATTATGGGCGTTTTGTTTATTTCCCGATCCATCATTGTTCCTTTGAATAAATTGAAATCCGGGCTTAAGCGGATCTCTGATGATAATTACACCTATGAGATGGATATTGCTTCCAAAGATGAGTTCGGGGAGCTGGCTGCGGCATTCAATGACATGAACCGTCAGCTTAAAGCCGATGACGAGATCCGCTCGGATTTTATTGCAACCTTAAGCCATGAAATCAGAAGTCCCTTGTCTTCTATCCGTGAATCTGTGAATATGCTAACCGAAGAGGTTCTGGGGCCGGTAAATGATAAGCAGAAAAAATTTTTAACCATTTCCGCCAATGAGATTTCCCGGATCACAAGCCTTTTGAACCACCTGCTGGATGCTTCTGCTCTGGTTTCAGGGTCAGGGGCTGAGAAAAGACAGGTTTCGCCCTTTGATCCAAATCAGCTTGTACATTCCGCCATGTTAAGTATTACGCCCGGGGCAAAGGCCCGGGGCATCCGTACGGAATTTAAGCCCCTTGAACAGGCGCCCATGGTGAAAGGCAATGAAAAGGAAATAATGCAGGTCATAATCAATATTCTGGATAATGCGCTTAAATTTTCACCGGACAACAGCCGGGTGGATGTCCGTTTGAGCCGGGGGCCGGGAAAGCATTTTCTGACATGTGGTGTCAGTGATGAAGGGCCGGGTATTCCCGAAGATAAACAAAGTCTGATTTTTAAAAAATATTACCGGGCCAGGGAGGTGCGCAAGCACACGGACGGGGTAGGACTTGGTTTGAATATTGCCCGGCGGATCGTTCAGGCCAATGGCGGAGACATTTTTGTGGAGAATCGGCCGGATAAAGGGTGCACCTTTTCCTTTACTTTGCCGGTGTTTCAATAGATGAACCTTAAGGATGTTTTGTATGCGTTTTTGGATATCTGATTTTTGCCTGAATTTGCTCATGGGAAGGACGTTCAATGGTTTCCTTCTTTTTTTCAGAGTCCTGGTTTTTATCGGGTGTGCAGGGATGTTTTTTAACGGGTGCAGCACAATTACCTGTTCCGTCGTCTGTTGGGACGTCAGGGTAAAACAGGGGCAGGAGGCATATTTAAATGAAGATTATACCCTTTCCCGTCAGATTTTTTCACAGCTTGCTTTAAGGGAAAATGATGCACAGCTTCAGGCTGCCGGTCTTTATGGGAATTTTTGTCTTGACATGATCCTTGCAGAACATGCCCCGGCCTTTAGAACGGCTGTGGAGAAGCTTCTGCGTTTACCGTCACAATTGCCTTGCCGGATTTCAACGGACGGGCGCCAGTGCCCTGCCGGCCGAAAAATCCGGCACAACGCATGGTCCGGGATCCACCCCGGGATGCTGGAGAAAGCCCTGGCCCACGGCATGGTTTTGCTCGAATCCGAACGGTCGGGTATTCTAAAAGAGATAGATACCCTTTATGCCAGGGAGGAAATCTACAAAAAAGAGCGTGTTGACATGCAGAACACGATAAATTCCCTTGAGCTTAAAATAGCAGCCTTAGAAGAGCAGAACCTTAAAATAGCAGCTTTAGAAAAGCAGAACATGGACCAGGAGGCACGGATAACCGATCTTTTGCACCAGATAACCGTGCTTGAGAAAATTGATACGGAACGGCAGGAACAAAGGGAGAACCCGTGACGGCAGCATACAAAATACTCATTGTTGACGATGACCCCAGTATCCTGGAGGTTTTGGACGCAAGGCTGTCCGCATCCAACTTCAAAGTGTTGAAGGCAAAGGATGCGGCAGGGGCTGAACAGATACTCAAAGCGCAGAAAGACATAGATCTTCTGGTTTCAGATATAAAAATGCCGGGAAAAAGCGGAATGGAACTGTTCACGGATATCCGTAAATCCCTGCCGGATCTTCCTGTGATTTTTCTGACTGCTTACGGCACCATACCGGATGCTGTGGACGCCATTAAACTTGGCGCAGCCGACTATATTTCCAAGCCGTTTGACGGTCTGGAGCTGATTAAGAAAATCAATGCCATGATGGCCCTGCGCCGCGAAGGTGTTGGAACAGGACCTATGCCCCTGGTTGAATCCGGGTTATACTGGGGAAAATCCTCTGCCATGAAGCATCTTTATACCATGGTGAAAAAGGTGGCTGCCACCCAGGTCAACGTGCTCATCCTTGGGGAAAGTGGGGTGGGCAAGGAACGTATTGCCGGGTATATTCATAAAAACAGTCCCAGGAAAAAACATCCCTACATGGTGGTGGACTGCGGGGCAACGCCGCCAGGTCTCCTTGAAAGTGAATTATTCGGCCACCTGAAAGGGGCGTTTACCCATGCAGTCAAGGACAAAGTCGGGCTTATCCAGGCTGCGGACCTCGGCACCCTTTTCCTGGATGAGATCGGCAATATCTCCCATGATATGCAATGCCGTCTGTTAAGATTCCTGGAGGATAAAAAAATCCGCCAGGTGGGTGCGGTAAAAGAAACATCTGTGGACTGCCGGGTGATAGCGGCGACCAACGTTGATCTCTCCCAGGCTATTGACGAGGGACGTTTCCGCCAGGACCTGTACTACCGGCTCAAGGGAATTACCCTGACCATTCCGCCCTTGCGGGAGCGGAAAGAAGATATTTATCCCTTGGCCGGTATCTTTGCTGACAGCTATGGCCAGGCACACGGCATTGACCGGCTGCGTATTTCCGATGCCGCAGTCAAGGTGCTGGAAGAACATCCCTGGCCCGGTAATGTTCGGGAATTGAAAAATACCATTGAAGCCGGGGCGATTCTGTGCCGGAACCAGATCATTGAACCATGGGACCTTCAGGTTGAAAGCATCAGGGAAAATGCGGTGCTGATTTCGGACCTGTCCGATTCCCAGGTGTTTTCCATTGAGCAGAGTGAAAAGGATACCATTATAAGAGCCCTGAAAAAGTCAAGGGGTGTTCAAAAAAATGCGGCTGATCTTCTGGGTATCAGCAAACGTGCCATGCATTATAAGGTCAAAAAGTATGACATTGACCCCATGGCCTATAAGTAAAGTATTATAGGTGCCATAGCTACGAAATATTCTTTAAGATCTTACCACTGTTGCATCTTGTTTTTTAACAATCGGTTTCCCAGGGGGGCGCATATCGGGGTGCAGTTTTCGTAACGCTAAAGGCATTTTTAGTAACTGGATCTCCGGGCTTTTTTGATTTCAGAATTGACGTTACGATACTCCAGTGATATGGGAGGGACAATTATTTTGTTTAAGTTTAATTGGTTGAAATAGTCCATGACATACATTTCAAAACTCAATAACGCTGTTAACACCCTTGAGGCGATTTACACCTTGTTTGACACGGTCATGGCTGCGTTTCCCGTTGCCTGCGCAAAACAGTGTGCAGACTGCTGTACCTGTAATGTCACTGCCACAGGTCTTGAAATCGCCTATATCCACGACCGGCTGGATGGCAGGGCGCTGGACGATATCCGTGTCCTGCTGGCGCGTGCCGGGCAAACTCGACGATTTCGGCCTTTTCAGACCACCAACGGATTGGCACTGGCCTGCATGGAGGGCCGTGATGCAGATGAGGAAGAAAACGATCCGTCCTGGGGAACCTGTCCTTTGCTTGAAAATGGGATTTGCACCATCTATCCCGTCCGGCCCCTGGGGTGCCGAGTGATGATGTCCACAATCCCTTGCCGGCAGACAGGGCAGGCTGATATGCCTTTTCCTGCATTAACCATAATAACCGTTTTCATGCAGTTTGTGGAGCACCTGGATGCCGGCGGTGTATACGGCAACTTCCTTGATCTGCTGGAACATGCAGGTGAGGATGTCTTGGATTGTAACGGATTGCCGGGGAAAAACAAAATCCCCGGAGCTGCTCAAAATTTAAAGATTCCAGCGCTTATGATACCGCCTGAGCATATCGAAAAGACCCAAAATCTTGTTCAGTCCCTTGGGGCTTTGATCCGAGTTTAACTTGTGCCTGAAGAAAAACTCTGTGTTTGGACGAAAAGTTGCCCAGATGCAAGGCGCAAGCAAAGCTGAAACCGGAGCGTACTGAAGTACGTGAGGATTTCAGGTTTGTGCAGCAACGCCGCAGGTGGGTGACTTTTCGTTCAAACACGAACTTGACTTCACCCGTAAGAATGAGTTACATGCATGCCTGCATTTAAAATACACAGCATTAATTATCATACCTAAGGAACAACCATGACGAAAAACGTGGTAGAAAAAATTGACGATCTGGTGAAAATCAAAACCATTCTAGTCAGCGTATCAGATAAAAGCGGGCTTGCGACATTTATTCCGGGGTTGCTTGGCATTAATCCGGATATCACCATTTTATCCACCGGCGGCACCTATTCCAAAATAAAAGAGCTTCTCGGACCTGACGCCCAAACCCGCCTTAAGCAGGTCTCTGATTATACCGGCCAGTCCGAAATCCAGGGGGGGCTTGTGAAGACCCTTGATTTTAAAATTTATCTGGGCCTTTTGACTGAAACGTATAATCCTGCCCACCAGGATGACCTGAAAAGAACCCATGCGCTGCCCATTGATATGGTTGTGGTCAATCTCTATCCATTTACCCAGACCATTGCCAAGGAAAATGTCACCGTGGAAAATGCCCGGGGCAATATTGACATTGGCGGGCCGACCATGATCCGGGCTGCTGCTAAAAATTTTATCCGGGTGGCCTCGGTGGTGGATCCCAAATCCTATGACGGTATTCTAACTGTTCTTAAAACAAAGGACGGGGCTTTGGGACTAAAAGACCGGTATTCACTTGCATCAAAGGCCTTTGAGCATACAGCTCAATACGACCGGGCCATTGCCGATTATCTGACCGGACTTTCAGAAAAAGACGTTCAATCGTGTTATAAAACAGGGGAGTAGGTAATATGAGCACCGATCTTAAAAAGATGTATAAAACCATTATGGATGACCATTTTACACCAGCCATGGAAATCTCCTTTGTGGATGGCGATAGTCGGCAGACCCTGTTTTATGAAAAAGTCTCCTGGATCATTGACGGCGTGCAAAAGGGCCTTCGTTATGGAGAGAACCCGGGCCAGGAAGCCGCATTATACCGGCTGGTCAATGGGAATTTGGCCCTGGGGGATGCAAAAACCATCGTGCCGGGCAAGCATCTTGTGTCCGACATTGAACTACTGCAGTCCGGCAAACACCCGGGCAAAACCAATCTGACAGATGCAGACAACGCTCTGAATATGCTGCGGTATTTTACGGATACCCCTTGTGCCGTCATTGTCAAGCACAACAACCCCTGCGGGGCTGCCCGGGCAAACAGCCTGGAACAGGCCTATGCCAAAGCTTATATGGCAGACCGTGTGGCAGCATTTGGCGGGTGCATTGCCCTGAACAAGGCCGTGGATAAGGCAACCGCCGAAGGCATTGCCGACCAGTATGCCGAAGTGGTGGTGGCTCCGGAGTTTGAGGACGGGGTCATCGAGATTCTGGGCCGGCGGAAAAATCTGCGTGTGATCCGGATCAACGCCATGAACAAACTGCAATCCTTTATTGGTGAGCGGGTGGTGGATTTTAAAAGTCTTATGGACGGCGGCATTGTGGCCCAGTGGTCTTTTGTGCCCAAGACACTTAAAAAAGAAGATCTTTTCATTGCCTCCACAGAATATAAGGGAACAACGTATAAAGTAGAGCGGGAGCCCACGGACCAGGAATACCAGGATCTGCTTTTTGGCTGGCTGGTTGAGTCCGGTATTACGTCCAACTCCGTAATTTATGTCAAGGACAACTGCACCGTGGGTATCGGCACCGGTGAACAGGACCGGGTGGGGGTTGCGGAAATCGCCGTGGACAAGGCCTATCGCAAATTGTGCGACCGCTACTGTTTTGAACGGTACAACACCTCCTTTGCCGACATGACCGATGAAGATAAAAAAGCCGAGATTGAGGCGGATGTGGCCAGGGAGAAGGGCGGACTTATCGGGTCTTCCATGATTTCAGATGCTTTTTTTCCGTTCAGGGACGGCATTGATGTGGGATTAAGACAGGGGGTTAAAGCCGTTATCCAGCCCGGTGGATCCATGAACGATTACCAGTCCATTGAAGCCTGCAATGAATATGGGGCCAGCATGGTGTACACAGGCCAGCGCAGTTTTAAGCACTAAGTAGTGTTTGGACGAAAAGTCACCCATCTGCGGCGTTGCAGAAAAATTTGCAATCCTCACATGCATTAGTATGCTCCGGTTACAAGTTTTTCTGCGCCTTGCATCTGGGCAACTTTTCGTCCAAACACGGGTTCCCGTTTAAACATTAAGTGAAATTGAGTGAGTTTTAGACGGCAAATAATGTCAACAGGCCGCGCCGTGCATCCGCATGCTGTATCGTTACCTGGATCTGGTCCCCTGGTTTGAGTTTCAGTCCGGATATCGGCAGCCTGGATTCAAGCATGAACTCCTTGAGCAGAACGTTGTAATGGTCTCTGTGTGCATCAAGCACCAGTCCTTCAAAGCTCTCCCCCTTTAAATCCTGCAGGTATTTGATCAGCCAGTAGCGTTTACGGGCTGCCTGGATGCGTCCTGTATTGGACACGGCCACGGAAATGGATACAAGGATATCCTCAAGGTCCTGGGATGAATAGGGGGTTCCTATGCCCAGTATCGCCTTGATCTGGCGCTGGGTAAGCAGGTCATGGTAGCGCCTGATGGGGGAGGTGGCCGTGACATAGGCAGGTACCCCAAGGCCGGCATGGGGCTCGGCATGGGTGGTGATTATAGCCCGGCTCAAGTGTTTTCGCTGGAGAAAATTGGGCATCAGTTCCGTTTCAATACCCTTGAAAATGCGTTGTTTGGGCTGTGCCTGGGATCGGAATACCCCAGGCATGTCGTTATTTTTTAAAAATTCGGCCATCAGGGTGTTGGCCAGAATCATCATTTCTGAGACCAGCATCCGGGACGGATTCTCACGGTCCACTTTTGTATAATGGATATTTTTGTTTTCATCCAGCCATACATTGACCTCGGGCAGGGTGATCTGGATGGCACCGGCTTTGAGACGTTTATCCCGCAGTACGGTTGCCATTTTGTAAAGGGTGGTGATGGGGTCGTTTTTACCGTTTACAATATTGGCCTCGGTATAGCTCATCTGCTGGTGTACCTTGATTACTGATGGAACGATTTGATAGTCCTGGACTTCAAAAAATCGGTTCATCTGTACCAGGGTGGAGATTCCGGGCCGCAACTGGCCTTCCTTGAGACTGCACAGATCTTCGGACAGGCTTTGTGGAATCATGGGCAGTTTGTCGTCGGGCATGTAAATGGACGAGGCGCGCTCCCTGGCAGCCAAATCAATGGTATCCCCGTTGCGGATGCAGGCTCCGACATCAATAATATGAATCCCAAGCCGATAACCGTTTTCCGTTGTTTCAAGGCTGATGGCGTCGTCATAATCCTGGGTGGACTGGCCGTCAATGGTAATTAAGGGCAGATTTGTCAAATCCTTGCGTTTGGGATCGTCAAATACCAGGGGCGCTGTTTTGCACAGAAGATCAGCTGCCTGGCTCACCTCGGCCGAGAATGTCGTGGGTATCTGCAGAAATATCAAGTCCAGGTTTTCATCCGCATTCCATATACCGGCTTTTACAAAAAGTTCGAACAACCGGTCAACGGAACTTAACCCTGCTTTTTTAATGATCTCCCTTGATAGAAAGGCTTTATCAGCGTCATTGCCGAAAATATAATAATCTTTTAAAATTTTGAGAAGAGCCGGGTCTGGTGCCGCACCGACATCATCCTGATCCCGGAGCTGGACCAGCCAGGTTGCACCGTTTGTGATCAAGGCCTTCCTTCGTTCTTCTTCTCTGATCTGCCGCCTTTTTGCCTCTACCTGCGCTTCTGTGAAAGGTAAAAAAATTACTTTGTTAAATTTAAAATAGAGGCGGTCATTGAAAAAGGCCCGGATAACGGCAGCTTCATGGTCCGGGGTCAAGGGCGGATCAAAACAGAACAAGGTCATGGCGGAAATATCAATTTCCTGGGGATCATCATGGAGAATTTCCCATAGATCCTGGATGTTTATAGACTCAGACAGCGCTTTGCGGGTTTCAGTTACCTGTTTCAGGTGAGAGACCAAGGCTGTTTTGGAAAGTCCGGTATCCAGTCCGGCATCGGAGATATGTGCCAGACGTTTTTCGGAAAAGCTGACTTCCCGGCTGTTCTCATTGAGCAACCGAAGTTTTCCTTTTGCCTCACTTAAAATAACCGCAGATATTATTTTTTGCTGGTCTATATATTCAACAATGCTGCCAATATTCATGCAGGGAGAATAGCAGGAAGGTGTATTAAAGTCAAATCCGGCAAACAAAGGCAGCACCTTGAAAACCCCCTGTTTTTAAAGTAAGATAGCTGTTATGACAAAGAAAAATACCAGGAAAAATAAACAAAAATTAAAGCGTAAAAATGATCTGCCTAAGCTGACATCGGACAAAGATTTTCTAGATGCGTTTTTAATGGATGGCAAAGACGATTCAGCAGATAAAACGCCAGAACAGGGGCCGGTAGCGCCTGAACCGGAAGCTACGTTTTTAACCCTGCTGGAAGCCTCCCTGAAACAGAATCGTTGCCCCCGCCATGTGCCTAAGCCCATGCCCTTGAAAAGAAGGCTCAAGCGCTACCCGCCACCCGAGGCAGATCTTGACCTTCACGGGTTCACAGCCATCGGGGCCCAGGTCAAGACCCGGGCTTTTATTTTAAATGCGCATGTTCAGGATTTTTTTTCCCTGCGCATTATCGTGGGCAAGGGGCTTCACTCCGAGGGTGGTCCTGTGCTTCCCCATGTGGTGGAGGACCTGCTAAAGGAGATGAAAAAAGAAAATATTGTCCTGGCCTATGAATGGGAAGGCAGGAAGAAATCAAAATCCGGTGCTGTATTGGTTTATCTTAAACGTTTCACTGATTGAGCTGGTATTGTTTGACGGCCTTGTTGTGATCTTTCAGGTTGGTGGAAAATTTATGCGTGGTGTCGTTTTTTGACACAAAGTAAAGGTAGTCTGTCCGGGCAGGATACAGGGCTGCCTTCAGGGATTGGGCGCCTGGGTTGGCAATGGGCCCGGCCGGAAGTCCGTATATCTGGTAGGTATTATAGGGTGTGACACGCCTTAAATGTTTATATCGGATCCTGTCGTAAAAGTCAGATACCCCGTAAATTACTGTGGGATCACTTTTAAGTCGCATATGCCGTTTGAGCCGGTTATGAAAGACAGATGAAATAATTGGCCTCTCTTTGGCATTGCCGGTCTCCTTTTCAATTATTGAGGCAAGGATGACAACTTCATGGACGCTTAAGTCCATCTTTTTTGCCCGGGCTTTCCATGTGTCATTAAATGTTTTGTTAAAAGTGGATACCATCTTTTTAATCAGGGTCTTGCCGTCTGTATCCCTGGAAAAAAAATAGGTATCCGGGAACAGGTATCCTTCTAAGGTCATGCCGGGTATTTCAAACTGATTGATAAATTCAGGATCATTGCACAAAGATAAAAATTGCTGCCTGGAGCACAAACCGGCTTCCTGGGCGAGCATCGCAATTTCTTCCATGTTCAGCCCTTCGGGAACGGTAAACCGGTATAGTTTGGTTTTACCCGAAGTTAGAAGATTTAAGATAATCTGCGGGCTCATGCCGGTGTTCATCTCGTATTCCCCGGCCTTTATCCGGATCGCTGCCTTTTTTATCCGGACATAAAGCTTAAATGCAATGAGGTTTGAAATTAATTCCTGGTCTTTAAGATTTTGGGCGATGGTGGATAAATGTTGCCCGGAAGATACCGTGAAGGTAATCGGTTGAGAAAGTTTGGCCGCCGGGGTTTTGATAAAAAAGACCATCCAGAGCATTGCGGTTCCGGATAGCGCACCAATGCACAGGGAAACCATAGCCGGAATCAGGACGTTTTTTTTTATCCCTTTATGGGAATGGCCCGATTTTTTTTCCTGCGTTTCAGTTGTTTTTGGGGAATGGTTCAAATACGAATTTATTTTTAAGCGTTGAAATTAAAACGGGTCTGCCGGAAACACGGTCAGACCCGTCGGTTTTATTTTTTCTTTAAACCAGATTATTTGGCAATGGGAAATTCGGTATCCGGATTGTAACAGATCCGGCAACAGTTCAGACAGCGATCTGCTTCGGCAAGAGCCTGGTCTTCGGGCAGAACCAGATCAACCTCAATCATTGAATCCAGCCTCTCGCTAACCGGTATTTCCGGCATTTTAGCCCGTTTGATGGGAGTTATGCCGTCAACTTTTTTGAAAATAGATACAGGGATTCTTTTTTCTTGTAAGGAATCCTCGACCGGTTCAACCGGTTTTCCTTTCAGGAACAGATCAATGGAACGGGCAGCACGCCTCCCGCCGCCAATGGCAGTAACAACAAGGGAAGGCCCCGTTGCCGAATCGCCCCCAGTGAAAATATATGGGATTGAAGTTTGCAGGGTTTCAGGATTGTTGTCAATGGTATTCCAGCGGGTAATTTCCAGGTTTTTAATTTTCGGAGTTGGATCATGATCCTTAAAAGAGGGATCCGGTGCCTGACTAATGGCAGAGATGACCATATCAACGTCCAGGACCGTTTCAGACCCTTCAATCGGTACAGGCCGTCTTCTACCGGATTTATCCGGTTCACCCAGTTCCATCTTCAGGTATTCAAGGCCTTTAACCTTGCCGTTTTCATCTCCAATGACCCGTGTGGGGGCTGCAAGGAATACAAAATCAATGCCTTCCTCTTCGGCTGCATGAATTTCCACTGCATTGGCAGGCATTTCATTCCGGGTTCTTCTGTAAACAATGTACACTTTTTCAAGACCCAGCCGCTTCAGTGTTCTGACGCAGTCAATGGCGCTGTTCCCACCACCGACGATAGCAGCGGTTTTCCCTATTTTCATATTCTGACCGCTGGAAAATCTCGAAAGCCAGTCAATTCCCTTATAACATCCGTCAAGGTCTTCCCCTTCAATGCCAAGGGCATAATCGGCCCATGCACCAATTCCCATGAAAATGGCGTGGTAACCAGAGGCTACCAAAGAGCTGAGTCCAAAGTCTTCTCCGAATTTAACTTGGGTAAAGGCATTGATTCCTAAATCGAGAATTCCCTGGATTTCCCAATCCAGGACCTTTTTGGGAAGTCTGTACTCTGGGATGCCGTATCTGATAATACCGCCAAGTTTTGGCATAGCGTCAAAGATATCGACCTGATGACCGATCCGCCTTAGAAAATATGCACAGGAAAGTCCGGCAGGTCCGCCGCCAATTACAGCCACCTTTTTACCGGTATCCGGGGCACAGGTAATGGGAATCCGGGAACCAGAATTCATTTCATAGTCAGCAACAAAGCGTTTGAGCTGGTTAATGGAAACCGGTTCATCCTCAATACCCCTTCTGCACATATCTTCACAAGGATGAGGACATACCCTTCCGCAGGCAAGGAGAAGGGGGTTTCTCATGCGTATGGTCTGAACCGCGTCAGCATATTTACCGGCTTTTATTTCACTGATATATTTTGGAATATTGATTTCAGCCGGGCAGGTCTGGGCACAGGGAGCCAGAGGGTCCTGCATCTGGTTGAATTTCATCAGTTTTTCAGACAGGGTGTTGACCTGAATAATATCTTTGGGACAGGCTTTCTGGCAGGCGCCGCAGCCAACACATTTGGCGTCATCAACCACGGGGTAACCGTTCGGCCCCATGTGCACTGCATCAAACTTGCACGCCTTGATACAGTCCCCAAGACCGATGCAGCCAACCGTACAAACTCTGCGACCGCCAAAAGAAAGCGCCATGGCTTTGCATGATGAAACACCCATATAGTGGTATTTATCATCAGCCCGGTTGCCGCCCTCACACAAATTATAGGATAACGGCGCTTCAGCCTCACCCGCATCCACACCCATGATAATGGAAACCGCTTCAACGCCTTCCTTGGAGTTGACAATGCAAAGGCTTGGAGGTTCCTTGCCGGACACGATGGCCTCTGCGGCAGCAGAGCAACCCGCATATCCGCAGCCGCCGCAGTTGGCGCCTGCAAGATTATTTTCTACCTGTGCGATTCTGGGATCTTCGTACACATAAAAGACTTTGGAGGCTAGACTGAGCACGATGCCGCATGTTGCGCCAATGCCCAGCATTAGCAGTATAGCTGGAATCATACAATCACCTTTATATTATATTTTGTGTTAAACTAAACCATGCCCCTGAATACGGTAAAGATCAATGCGAGCATGCCCGCAGTTACAAGACCGATGGAGGTATCCTGTAAAGGTTTGGGGACCCGGGACAGAATAATCCGTTCCCTGACGCCGGCAAACAGAACCAGGGCAAGACCAAACCCTACGGCATAGGAAAAAGAGGATACCAGGGCCTCAATAAAGGTGTATTCTTCTTTGATGTTAATCAGGCACACACCCATAACCGCACAGTTGGTTGTGATCAAAGGAAGAAAGATTCCCAGGCCTGCATACAGTCCCGGAATACTCTTTTTTAAAAACATCTCCACAAACTGAACCAGGGCGGCAATAACCAAAATGAAGGACACAGTGCGCAGAAATTCGACATTCAGCGCTTTAAGCAGATACGCGTCTACGATCCAGGTTATCATACCTGCCATAACCAGAACAAATACTACAGCCATGCCCATGCCCATGGCTGTCTCCATTTTCTTGGAGGTGCCCAGAAAAGGACAGTTGCCTAGGAACTGGGCAAGGAGAATATTGTTGATGAAAATGCAGCTGATTGCCAGAACAAATAAATCACCCATGTTATAAATCTCCTTACCTTATTTTTGCCCGATGAGATTCATCAGGCAGAGCATCAGCCCCAGACCAATAAACGCGCCCGGTGCCTCAACCATAAATTTAAAGGGAATATAGCCATGACCGATGGTGAAAATGGGAGAACCTCCCCATACCGTCAGCGTACCGGCCCCAATGAGTTCACGTACAGCCCCGAGTGAAGCCAGGGACATGGTAAAACCAATACCCATGCCCAGGCCGTCAGCCGCCGAGGGGAGCATTGTATTTTTACCGGCAAATGCTTCTGCCCGGCCCAGTACAATACAGTTTACAACAATCAATGGGATGAAAATACCCAGTTTCAGGAACAATTCATAGGTGTATGCCTGCATGATAAATTCCACAATGGTAACAAAGGTGGCTACAATAACGATGTAGCAGGCAATTCTGACCTTTGAGGGAATTATATTTCTCAGCATGGAGACTAGAATATTTGAGAACACCAGAACAAAGGTGGTGGCTATGCCCATGCCGATACCGTTTTCTACGGTCTTGGTTACGGCAAGGGTGGGACAAAGCCCAAGCACCAGCCGGAACGGGGGAATTTCCGCCCACAGACCTTTTGTAAATTCTTTTACCAGGGATTGTGCCATAATTATATCTCCTGAACGACCTTAGTTTGCGATCTGTTTAACGATTTCAGGTTTTAGTTTCTTATACAGGGCCTGGGCTGTAATTGCGGCCTGGCTGACACCACCTGATGTGACCGTTGCACCGGACATGGCGTCAATGTTGCCGCCGCCTTTCTTAAGGCCGAAATTGGCGGACATGGACATACCGGCAAACTGGGAAACAAAGGACAGGTCATCTTTGGCCCTTGACCCGATGCCGGGTGTTTCCGAGTGGGTTGTCACCCGCACCGCAATGATTTTGTCGGTTTGAAGGTTGATACCGACCATCAGGCCGACAGGGCCGCCGAAGCCGGTGCCTTTGGCTTCAAACGCAACGGCTTTCTCTCCGTTGCCAAGAATACTGGGAAAGACCTGAAGTGTGGTGTCATCAACAGTTACGTCGAAGCGTTCCTTGATGGGATCATTGGTGGCATCCGTGAAGATCTCTTTGATGGCCGGTGCTTTCTGAAATTTCAAGACCTGCTCTTCAATCTGGGGCTTGGTTGTTTTTTCAACTGCTGCCAGAAGGCCGCCGGATACTGCCGTGAGAACGGTCAGCACCACAATCATACTTAGCATCTCACGCATTGGGCACCCCCTTTCCAAGGGCTTTGGGTTTTATCACATCAATCAGCGGATTGATAAGGTTGATCAACAGGATGGACAGAATCGTGCCGTCCGGATAGATACCGATATTGCGGACCAGGATGATCATGAATCCACCTAAAAACCCGTAAATCAGCATGGGAATGCGATAAACCGGAGAGGATGAGTTTTCCACAGCCAGGAAGAAGGCACCGATGAGGGTATATCCTGAAAACAGGTGGAACAAAGGCGGTGCATATTTGTCCGGGTGGAGCACAAAGAAGATCGTTGCGGTAATCAGAATACCTGCGATGAATGACACCACAATTTCCCAGCGCGTGTATCCCTTTAACATCAGATAAATCCCGCCAATGATGAGGCCAAGCCCGAAGGTGGAACCAATACCGCCCACCTCTTTGCCCATGAGCAAATCATAGGTGGGAAATGAACCCAGAACGGATGTGCCATGGGATTTCAGGGCTGCCAAAGGTGCAAGGGCAGTGAAATCAAACTGGTATGATACATAGGCCGTATCAAAGTCCAGGAAGGCGGGCCAGGCCATAATGAGAATGGCAATACCCACGAGTGTCGGATGAAATGGATTGCTGCCGGTACCGCCAAATACAAATTTGCCCAAAACCACCGTAACAAATGTGCCGGTGATCACAACCCACCAGGGCATTGTGGCCGGAACCATCATGCCGAACAGCAGGCCGATGACCGCCGATTCCATATTGCCGATGGCAACTTTCTGCCTGGAGATGACCGACAAGATCACTTCCCAGAGCATGGCTGATGACGCGGCAAGGGTCAATACCCCAAGGGCAGGCGCGCCAAAATTGAGAATACCGAAAACTGCGGCCGGTAAAAGGGCGATAAGAAAATTCAGATTCTGTTTGAACAGGCTGTCTCCGTTATGCCAATAAGGGGCATGGGAAACGATCAGTGTAGTGTTTGTCATTGGTTTCCTCCCATCTTCAAGCATTTTCACGAAGGGTCAACAGTTCATGTTTGCCCAGGCGGATATACTGATATAAAGGAATCCTGGCCCTGCATACATAGCCACAAAGCCCGCACTCTATACAGGATTCCAGATCGAACCTGTCTGCTGCCTCTTCATAAAGGGTTGCTTCAAGATACCGTACCAGCAGGTTAACTGGTATATTGGCCGGACAGATGCGGATGCACTCGCCGCAATTGACACAGGCATTGTCCGAAAGTTCCGGAATAACACTCATGTCTTGTACAATGATTGTATCCATATCCGGAACCACAGGGTGATGAACCGTATACGTGGCAAAGCCGCGCATGGGTCCGCCGATGATGATCCGGTCCCGTTCATTGATCTGAACATTAAAACAGGAAAATATTTTACTGATGGGTGTGCCGATGGTGGCCTTGACCCGGTATCTTTTCCCGCCTTTGTCAATCAGGGTAACGACCTTGTCAAACACCGGGTGTCCGGTTTCGTAAATCCGGGCAAGGGAAACCAGGGCCTCGGGGCGGATAAAACAGACACCCTCATCTTCAGGGCGGGTGCCTGGTGAAAGCACCTTGTCTAAATGATCTTTCATTACCATGGCCGGCAGGTTGGACGGGTATGTATCAGACGTTCTGAGTACATTGAAGCCATCAAGGTTCACCTGGGCTGAAAGATTTTCAGGCACTGTAATGTAAATCCTGTCGGCCCGGGTCATTGCTTTAAGAATTTTGGCTCCTGCGACCATCAGGCCTGCATATGCGGTGCAGACAAATTGACAGGTGTCACACAGAATGTCTGTGTCTGCACCTGTCACAACAATCGTTCTGATATCATAGTCCGGGTTTGTCAGGGTCGAAAAGGGCAGTGATCCGGGAATCTGTCCAAGATAGTCCACTGCAAATTCAATGGTTTCTTCCAGTTTTGTCTGGGCCCACTGCTCATCGCCTTTGACCGATGGATCCGGCTTGATCATTACATAAGTCCCTGTGTTGCCGAAGTCATCGGAGTAGGAATCAAATCCCTTGATCGTACCTGCGACAGGAGACAGAACATAAGACGTACTCTCATCGTAAAGCTTTAATTTCTGCCCTTTTTTGACAGCATCTCCCGGGGCGATCAAAGCCTTTTTTGCGCTGTCGATTTCTTCAGGCAAAAGAAGCGTAAGGCTGCCGGGCACTGCAAGTTCCTGGGCGGATTGCAGGGACGTATCAAGTAGATCATACGTCAGCCTGGGTTTGGATAGAGCGAAAAAAGATCGTTTAATCATAATTAGTCCTTAAGTTTTGTAAAAATCTTTAGCCAAGCCTTAAATTTCTTCAGGTTGATACACACAATCCCAAAAAAATTATTTTGCGTGACATGCATTACATTCTACCGGACCCGCACCATAATCTTCATGGCACCCCTTGCACTGGGCGTGGAATGCGTCAGCCCTGGACGGCATGCTTTCATCACCTGTTTCCTCATGGCACTCACTGCAGTTGTAGGTTTCGCCATCTTCAAGGTTGTGATGGCAGTCCAGACAATCTAAAGAATAATCGTCTGTGTGCATGAGATGGGTGAATAAAACTTTGCCTGCTTTGTTCTGAAACATCAGTCTGACTGGTTTTTCCGGAACACGAGGGCAAAAGGACGCGTAGCAAACAATCCCTGTGACTAAAAGAACGATCATGATCCATACAGCTATTTTCAGGTCTCGTTGTGATGTCATAACTTTTCTCTCAATAATTTAGGGGTTAGAGTTTAACGACGAACCCACAACTGGAACGGTTTATAGTATATTGATTTTAGTTTTACAAGGAAAAAATGGTGGAAATTTATTTATTACAACGGTGCAATTTTTAGGCGCTGGGCGGGATTTTTTTTCTAACCAGAAAGGGTTTATATTTGTCTTTTTTTGACATGCTGGCCTGCTTTTTTCTGATGATAAAAAAAGCGACTGCAAAAAGTAGAAAACCGAAACCCATGGACAGGGCAGACCTGCTCATTTCTAAGACAGGGGCAAGGGCATCCCCGATAAGTGCGCCGATGATGAGCAGAATAATTGGGAATACATAAAGAAGGAAGCTTAAATAAAGCATGGGTGCTGAATCAATGCCCACAATTACATGGTCTCCGTTTTCCACACCAAGGGTGTTGGGAACGATAACGGTCATTTCTTCAGAAGGGTGATGGCCGACCCCGCAGGAGTCCTTTGAAGCACAGCTTTCGCAAGCTGCCGAGCGGGTGGTTTTAATCCAGGCTGTTTCGGGTGTGGCGTGGGTGACAATGCCGTCTTCAGTAATCATG
>QKDP01000123.1 GCA_003252055.1 Desulfobacter postgatei
TGATCACCAGATTTATCCTGTTATAGTGACGGGCGCCGAACGTGTTTTCCAGGTTGAAGATGGCATTGTCGGATTCCGTGGAGAACCCGTTGTAATGATGTATTTTTCGCATACTTGTCATGGTAATTCTCCTCCATTATAAGGCCCTGTTTTATGGTCTGGTATATCTATATTTTTTTATAACAGCCATGGGCTGACCTGATTTTTTTACCGTGGTTCAGCCCAAAACGAAAGTTGAAAGATCTGTGTAGCTTGCACAGACTTTCTTATAAACCATCTTCATTTGACCCGTTTAAAATGTGGGCATGAACCTGCTGCGAATCCAGGGTCTCAACCCTTTCAATGGAAAAAGAGAGTCCCGGGTATCTTTGGGCCAGTCGATCAAGATTGGTTTTCCGGTCACCCTGAAGCCGGGACAAAGACTTGGGGTTTACTTGAATCACCAGATTGCACCTGTTTCCCGGGGTTCCTTTTTTTGCCGGGCCTTGCAGCAGCCGGTCAATTTTTTCACAGGCCTGGTCAAACATCAGGGCGGATAAAACCAGATGACCAAAGGCCGGGTGCCATGGACCCGCAATCATCTGGCCGGCATCCTCCATCATCTGTGTGGCCTGCAGTCCCAGGCGTGCCACCGATACCCCGGCACCCCTGAAAATCGTGACCATTTTTTTTGTCTGATCAACAGCCTGGTCAAGACTTAAGGGCACATACCGTCCTGACCGGTACCATTGGGCAAGCCTGGAGCCATCCAGCACCAGAAGCGGGTAGATCCTGGCAAGATCCGGCCCAAGTTCTGCCAGCGCTTGTGCTGTACGCACAGCACCGCAATCGTCATCCCCGGGCAGTCCAACCATCACCTGCACCCCGGTTTTAAGGCCGTTTTTCTTAAGCAGGGCCATGGCGTTCCGGGTGTCTGCACTTGTGTGCCCCCTTTCGGCCAGGGCAAGGACACGATCATCCATGGACTGAACCCCCAGTTCCACGGTTTCAAGGCCAAAGGGCCGGGCAAGATCCAGAACCTGGCCGGTGACGGTATCCGGACGTGTGGAGCAGCGGATACTATGGATCTGCCCCTGCCGGATCCATGGCTGTACCGCCTTGAGCAGCGCAAAGATCCTGGATGTTTCCAGTCCCAGGAAATTACCCCCGAAAAAGGCCAGTTCCACCGGGTCACGATTTTTTTTAAACTGAAGATAGGTATGAATGACAGCAGACAGACGCTCTGCCTCACTGTTAAAAGATCGCTCTTTTGCAGTTTGTCCTGCGATCAGGCGCTGGTTACAAAAAATGCATACATGGGGGCATCCCTGGTGGGGAATGAAAAAGGGAATGACCAGGGGCGCCGCCATTGAACGACTAGTTAAAATCCTGGTTCAAAATAGCCAGCGCTTTTCTGGCCGCATTCTGTTCAGCGGCTTTCTTGGTTTTCCCGGTACCCACGGTGGAGATCGTATCCAGGCTCAGACAGATCTCAAATGTTTTGTCATGATCCGGACCCTTTTCCTGGGCCAGGGTGTATTCCGGGGTTCGGCCAAAATGCTCCTGGGAAAATTCCTGGAGGCCGCTTTTATAATCAATGAAATCCGATGAGGCCAGAACCTGCTGCACGGGTTCTTCAAAAAGACGGTTCACCATGGTTTGTGCCCTGTCAAACCCGGCATCCAGGTACACCGCCGCCACCACAGCCTCAAAAGCATCTGACAGGATCGAGTTTTTGTCACTGCCCCCTGAAAGAAATTCTCCCTTACCCAGCTTAATAAACCGGCCCAGATCAATCCTGCGGGCAATGTACGCCAGTCCTGTTTCACTGACAAGGTTTGACCGCAGCCGGGAAAGGTCGCCCTCTTTTTTCAAAGGATCACTTTTCATGAGCAGATGGCCCACACATAGCCCCAGCACCGCATCGCCAAGGAACTCAAGGCGCTCATTATCCGTATCGCAGATATCCTGATTTTCATTAAGATAGGAGCGATGGCACAGGGCATTGGATAAAAAAGCGCGGGACTGAAACCGGTAATCAAGATTTCGTTCAAGAAGGTCCAGACAGGGCATGGCCTGGATTTCCATCAGCCGGTCGTTTAATGTTTTGAACACGGACATGCCCACATTCAAATCGCCTCTGCCCCGGCCAAGATTCACGCCTTTATTAAAACTGCCGTGAAAATCAGAGCCCCCCGTAGCCACCAGCCCTTTACTGTGCACAATGTCAGACAGATGCTGCCGCAGGGCTGAATCATGTCCTGAATAATAGACCTCAATACCTGCAAGCCCGTCCTCGACCAGCACATTCACAAAGGTATCCAGGTCATGGGGATGTTGAAAATCAATGATTCCCGGATGGGCCAGAACCGGCAGGCCCCCGGCATCAAGAATCAGCCGGATGGCGTCCTTGCAGGATATTTTAAATTTATCAACATAGGCGGGTTTGTTTTTACCCAGGTAAAGATCAAAGGCCTTGCGGAAATCAGACACATAGCCTTTTTCCACCAGCAGTTCGGCAATGTGGGGGCGGCCTGTCTGCCGGGCGCCGAAACGGCTTTTCACCTCGTCCAGGGTAATGTCAAAGCCCAGTTCATTGAGTTTTTCAATGATTTTGGGATTCCGGTTGGCCCGGGCATCTGCCGCACGGGCCAGTGCATCATTCAATGCACAGTCATAAACGGAAAATCCATATCCCAGCATATGAATGCTGCCCAGGGATCTGAACTCAGGCGGCGGCGCACACGAAATCTCAACACCGGTAATAAATTCAACCGGGTATGACGGAACAATATCTTTTATTTCCAGAATTCCGGCAATGGTATCGTGGTCGGTCAGCGCAATTGCCTCAATACCGGTGTCTCTGGCCAAATCAAGGATCTGCCTGGGGGTCAGAGATCCGTCCGAGGCAGTGGAATGTGTGTGAAGATCAATCAAAACCTGCTGTATAAAGCCCAGGACGAAACGTTAAATTCCCAGAGCCTTCTCCATGTTTTCTTCACGGGTTTTGCACCTGATGCACTGGGTCGTAACCGGCCGGGCTTTGAGCCGTTCGATGGAAATATCTTCCTCGCAGGTTTCACACTGGCCGAAGGTACCGTTTTCAATCCGCTCCAAGGCCTTTTTAACTTTTTTTATCAGTTTGTGTTCCCGGTCCCGGATGCGTAGTTCAAAACTTCTGTCCGCCTCATGGGAGGCCCGGTCCGTGGGATCAGCAAAGTTCTCCTTGGGCTGAGTCATGCCTGTAACGGTAGTGTCCGCATGGGAAAGCAACTCATTGAGCCGTTCAGTCAACAACGTCTTAAAATAATCCAGATCTTCTTGTTTCATAGTGTTGTCCTTCTCCTAAATTAGATTTTGCGCGGCAGCGGCAAGCGACACCTAAGAAAGTCCATAATTATATTCAGATATGCCGTTGTTGTAAAGTTTTTTTATCACTTATTTGTTTACACAACCCGTGTTTGGACGAAAAGTTGCCCAGATGCAAGGCGCAGGAAGATTTGTAACCGGAGCATACTTAAAAGTATGTGAGGATTGTAAATTTTTCTGCAACGCCGCAGATGGGTGACTTTTCGTTCAAACACTGTATAAATCAGCAGATCCGGGGCAGCTGCTCCCCGGTCAGCATATCCACCATCCGGGTGCCGCCGATAAGTGTCTCCAGCACGACCCGGCCCGGGTCCCGGTCTGTAACCTCTCCGACAATCACCGCGTCTTTGCCGAACTCATCCCGGCGGATGATATCTGTCACCTTGTCGGCATCTGCTCCAGGCACAATGGCGATGAGCTTGCCCTCATTGGCCAGGTACAGGGGATCAAACCCCAAAAGCTCGCAAATGCCCCGGACCGGACCGCGCACCGGCAGCCGGTCCTCAAAAAGCCGGATGCCCACCTTTGACTGGACGGCAATTTCGTTCAATGTTGTACCAAGCCCCCCGCGGGTGGGGTCCCGCAGCACATGCACCGGGCATCCTGATTCCAGCACCGCTTTGACCATGTGGTTTAAGGGTGCAGAATCGCTTTTTACGTCCGAATCAAATTTCAACCCTTCGCGTTCGCTCAATATGGTGATCCCATGATCGGCAATGGTGCCTGAAACAATCACTTTATCGCCGGGTCGCGCCCGGTCACCCGACACATTGACGCCGACGGGAATAGATCCGATCCCGGAGGTGTTAATGAAAATTTTGTCAACCTTTCCCCGGGGCACCACTTTGGTGTCGCCTGTGACGATCCGGACCCCTGCCTTTTGGGCAGCCCGGGCCATGGATTGAAGAATGCGCCTGAGATCCTCTATTTTCATACCCTCTTCAATGATCAGTCCCACAGATATATACAAGGGGGTTGCCCCGCACATGGCCACATCATTGACGGTGCCGTTCACGGCAAGCTCGCCGATATCCCCGCCAGGGAAAAAGATGGGGTCCACGGTATAGGAATCCGTTGAAAAAGCCATCCGGCCCCCGGGCACCTCAAACACCGCCCCATCGTCCTGTTTCGCCAATAATCCGTTGTCAAACAAAGGCAGAATCATTTGTGAAAACATGGCATGGAAGACCTTACCCCCGGCACCGTGGTCCAGAAGAATTATATCATTGTTGTTCATGGTATTTTCCTTATTTCTTACCGGCTGTATTTATAAAAGGCGGCACAGGCCCCTTCACTGGAGACCATGCAGGGTCCCACCGGATGCATGGGGGTGCAGGCTTTTTTATACAGCCGGCACTGGTCCGGCCGCTTCAGTCCCATTAAAATCCCGCCGCAGTCGCACCCGGCAGGCTCCGGGGTATCCGGAACCGACATATCAAATTTCCTGGCAGCGTCAAATGTATAAAAGGATTGCCTGAGCACCATGCCTGAATCCGGAATATTACCAATCCCCCGCCAGAGGGCGTCGGCCTTTTCAAACACCTGGTCCATGATTGCCCGGGCTTTGGGGTTCCCGGCATCCGCCACAGCTCTGGTGTAGGCATTGACCAGCCTGGGTGCTTTGGATTCATTTTGCTCCACCAGCATGAGCACGGCCTTAAGGATATCCACAGGCTCAAATCCTGTAATTACAGAAGGTATCCGGTGTTTTTCAAAGGTCGGGGCAAATGCGTCAACTCCTGTGATGACCGATACGTGTCCGGGCAGGATAAATCCGTCTATCTCCACGCCGTCGGTTTCCATGAGCGCGGCTATTGCCGGCGGGGTCAGCTTGTTGGCGCCATAAATGCTGAAATTGTTCACCCCCTGGGCTTTGGCTGTGAGCACAGCTCCTGCAATGGTCGGGATGGTGGTCTCAAACCCCACTGCGCAAAACACCACCTGCCTGTCCAGGTTTTCCTTTGCCACGGCCAGGGCATCAAAAATGGAATAGACCATACGGACATCCGCACCTTTGGCCTTTTCCCCGGCAAGGCTGGACCCGGACCCCGGCACCTTCATCAGGTCACCGAACGTGGTCAGAATCACATCAGGCCTGCGTGCCAGCATCACACAGGCGTCAATGTCCTTTTGGGCGGTCACGCACACAGGGCAGCCGGGTCCTGACAAAAGGGTGATGGTGCCGGGCAGTACAGACCGGATGCCGTAACGAAAAATGGCCATGGTATGGGTGCCGCACACTTCCATCAACCGCAACGGGCGGGTGCTTTTTTCACGGATCCGGGCCACCAGGGCTTTTGAAATTTCAGGATTTTTAAATTCATGCATATATGTCGAATTCATGGATTTCCTTATTATTTAGTGCCTGAACGCAAACCCGTGTTTGGACGAAAAGTTGCCCATATGCAAGGCGCAGATGGGTGACTTTGTGGGCATGCGCCCCTCTAACGAGCCGTTCAAACACTATTTACGTTGCAGGGCTGCGGCTGCCATGGCCTGCCCCAGGGCAATGCCGCCATCC
>QKDP01000266.1 GCA_003252055.1 Desulfobacter postgatei
CAGGGTATGGGCGGCATCAAATTCTTTTTGGGCCACGGCATTTCTGATTCTCAGGGTAAATACGTCAATGAGCTTGTTGTTCAGGGACCAGGCTTTTTCCAGCAGGGGGGCTGCCTGGTCAAATTGCCTCAGAGCTGATTTTAAATAGGCGAGACGGTAATAGCCTGCCGGGTCGTCAGAGCCGATTTCGATCATTTTTTTGTAATCGTTTTCAGCTTCCTCATTTTTTTTCAGGGCCATATATGCGTTGCCCCGGATCAGATAAGCCCGGTAGACTTTAGGATCGAGCTTGATTACCGCAGTCGTCTGATTTACGGCAAGATCATAGGAGTGCCGGCGCAAATAGATTTCAGACAGCAGCAGCCTTGCCTGGGTATAATCCGGTTTCAGGTCTACAGCCTTGACCACGGCTGATATCGCCTGGTTGGGCTCCCCTAGCCCGATATAAGAAAGACCTTTAAAATATTGGACCCTGTGGGCCTTTGGTTCTTCCTTTTCAAGGGCGGTCAGGATATCGAGCGCATCCTGGTATTTCTTTTGAAGAATCAGGATTTCGCTTTTCAGCATTCTGGCATCCGCTAATTTGGGCCGTTTTTTGAGAATCTGAGCTACCAGGGTTTCGGCTTCGTCTGTTTTCTTCTCCGTGTACAGGAATCTTGCCAAGATCATCTGAGCATTGCTGTCTTCGGGATCAAGGGCCGCGGCTTTCCTGTACCATTCAAGGGCCTTATCCTTTTGGCCCGTCAGGTTATAGAATCCGGCCAGTATAACCATGGGCCGGGGACTGTCCGGTTGGATCTCAATGGCTTTTTTATACGCGATCTCAGCTTCTTGGAAATTTTTTGTTTTCAGGTAGAAATTGCCCAGAAGAATCTGGTGAGCTGCATTTTCAGGATGCTCTGCCGCTGACAGATTTAATTGTTCCTCTGCTTTATCCAATTGTCTTTGCTGGATATAGAACTGGGCCAGGACTATTCTGGCCGTTGTCGTATCGTTGGCCGATTCCACAGCTTTGATCAAAAAAGCTTCCGCCTCGTCGAATTTTTTTTCGCGGGCTTTTATGGCGGCCATGGCGTGCAGGGCTCCCACATGACCATTCTGAATTTCAAGAATTTTTTCAAAAACGGCCCGGGCATCTTCAATCTGCTTCTTTCTGATCAGAACCTGTCCTTTAAGAAAGAGCGCGTCCAGGTTTTTGGGGTCTTTTTTCAGAATTTTATCGAGCCTGGCCTGGGTTTCCGGCAGTTTTTTATCCAGGAAATAAAATCGAGCCAGCTTGATCAGGGCTTCGATATTTTCCGGATCAAGCTTTTCTACACTGGAATAAAGGGCGAAAGCTGATTTTAACTGGCCTGTTTTCATGAATGTATCGCCCAGTTTCAAAAGTACAGCTGTATCTTTATTATCTATCTGGGCTGCGTTCTTATATTCTATTTCAGCCTTCTTATACTCTTTTGCATCAAAGTATTCGTTACCCTTATTAATATGGGCTGCCTTTTTTTCCTCCTTGTTTGCGCATCCGGTACAAAAAATCAGTGTGATGAGAATGACTAATATAATTTTGGAGCAGGTTTTCATGAACAGCCTCTTTAAAAGTGAATTGGCTTTTTAATTACTTTGTGATAACGATTGAATTTCATGTACATCTTGTATTATGGCACGCTCACTATTGTCAACTATAATTCTGGTATTCTGGGGTCATGAAAAGACATATGCGGACGCGGTATTTGGTTTTAAACATTCTGGTAACAGTGTTTTTTTGTGTTTGGCCCAAGGAAACACTTGGGCCTGGTTTCACTCTTCTGGCAATCGTGAAAAATGTCCCGTTTTTGAATCGCCCCGGAGCGCAGAGGATGTATCCAAAACCTATACCTTTATGCCGAATGCGGTGGATGCTGCTTCAGAAATCCGCCTGTATAGAACATTTTCTAAAGATTCGTTCCCGGCAAGTGCCGGAGAACTCAAGATTGATATTCCTTTTAATCTTTTATCCGCATCAGTGACAGACGTTCAAGCCCTGCTTGACCGCCGGATTGCGGCAAATCTAAGATTGAAAAATCTTCTGGAGCAGTATCTGGCGCTGCAAAAGAAAAATGCCGAGCTGTTAAAGGCGTTGAGCATCCCTTATCTTGAAGCAAAAGAAAACCGCAAAAAAGGTAGATCGGCATCTGATGCAGAAGAATTGGTGCCTGCCGACGGGCTGAAAAAAAATGGCAGAGGTGATTCTTTTTCAGGCCAGCGGCAAAGATCGGCTGCCGATTCAGAACAGCAGCGATTTTCAGACGGTTCCGGCAGGGAAAAAAGACAAGGGCAATTCAGTGCCTGCGCCTGAACAATACGGGGGGGGAGTGCAGAAGAGGACTCTTCGAAAAGTCCGGAAAGAACCGGCGCATATCATGAAACCTATGGCCGGGATACGGAATTGCCATGGATTTTTTCCTCCGGGCTGAAGCTGCTGCGGTATTTGGCAAACAATAAAATTGAAGTGCTTTCCTGGGCAGCTGTTATGGCCGTTATCGGCCTGATCGGTACGATTGTGGCAAAGCGATGAAGCGTAAACGCAAAAAAATAGCTATTGCGGGCACAGGGTTTTTGGTTTCCGCTTTGATTACAGGAATCCTTTTGGGCGGACTTTTGATCTGGGAGTTTACAAATCCCCGGGTTCCTTTTGAGATTAAGGGCGACCAGGCCTTTGAGCGTGGTAATTACGCCGATGCACTTCAATACTGGATAAAAGCGCAGGAGGGGTCCAGGCAGCCCAGCCGTTTATATGCGAAGATGGGAGCCGTTTATTTAAGATTGTCCAACCTGGACCGGGCTGAGATATGCTTTAAAAAGGCCGCGGAAAAAAATCCCGAAGACGTTGATATTCAACAGCAGATTATCCGGATTGCCTTGATCCGCGGAGACATAGCAACGGCAGGGAATTTATTGTCAAAGCTTTTTAAGTACCATGACTCAGATCCCGTCCTTCTAATGCTTTCCGGCGATCTTGCCATGCTTCAGGCAGAGTTCAAAACGGCAGAAGCGGCGTATGAAAAGGCTGCCGCGCTTTTACCCGGCCGGATTCGCCCCAGGCTCAAGTTGGCCATCTGCTTTCGGGAACAAAAAAAGACCTTTGAGGCGGAAAAGATGGTCACCCTTTGCCGGACCCAGGGTATTAAAGAGCCCATGGATCTCATGCTTGCCGCGGATTACTATGCCCTTGCAGGAAATGATACCAAGGCGGAACGGTCTATCCTTAGGGCCGTGGATGCCGATCCCGGAAACCTTGAATTTAAAACCCGGCTTTGCCTGTTTTATCGTGTTGCCGGAAAGGTAAAAAAGGCGGCGGCCTATTTAAAACAACTCATAGTTGAGCATCCTGAAAATACCGGATTTAAAATGATGCTGGCCGATTTTTATCTTTCGCTTGAAGACATGGCAGGCGCTGAAAACCTGCTGGATCAACTTGCGCAGGTAAACAAGGATGCGCCGGGGTATCATCTGCTGATGGGAAAATTCTGGTTATTCAAGGGACGGTATTCCCATGCCGTTTCATATCTGAAAACCGCATTGGACAAAGACGACGGCCTTGTGTCCGCCCATTATCTTCTGGGCGTGGCCTATTTTGCCGGGGGCCAGAGTAAGCTGGCTGAAAAAGCGTTTATCCGGGCGCGGATGCTGGATCCTGATCACGGGGAGTCCATATTTGCCATGGCCGCGCTCAATTATAAGCGGAAGGATTACAGCCTGGCAGACCAGTATGCGGATCAATTTCTGGACCAGGACCATTCCAGTGCCCGGGCCTGGAAGGTCAAAGGGCTGTGTTCCCTTGGCCGCAGGGATTCTTCCGGGGCAATAGGTCCTTTGTCCAGGTCGTGGCATCTGGGAGGGGGAGTCTCGGCCCTCTTTTTTCTGGGGCAAACCTTTGAGGCCCAAGGAATGGTGCAGGAGGCGCTGACAGCTTACAGCCGGGTACTCGAAGATGCACCCGTCATGTATCCGGTCTTGTACGCTTATGCCCGGCTCGCTTCAGATCAGGGCCAGGCACAGGGAGCCCTTGAAAAGATAGATGAGCTGGCGGGTCATGACGCGAATCCGGCTGTTTATTATGTCGGAGCAAAGATTTGCTTTAGGTTGAAAGACTATGCCCGATGCCAAGCCTACATTGATAAAGCCATGGCGGCAAAAGAGTTGTCAGGTCCATTTTTTCTTTTGCAGGCAGCACTGTTTGAAGCGGCCGGGAAGGATGTCGGTGTTGAGAAAACCTTGATCGAATGCACAACAAAACTGCCGCAGTTTGTTGGGGGATGGCTTAAGCAGTCAGAGTATTATGTGAAAAAACAGCGGATCTCGGATGCCGCACAGGTGCTCGAACGGGCGCTTAAGTCTTTTCCGGATCACCCTGAAATTAAAGGGAACCTGGCCTGGCTGTTGCTGGAAGACGAGACCGATTTCGACCGGGCCCTTGATCTGGCAAGAGAAGCATATGACAGGCTACCGGGCGAAGCCTGGCTCATGGATACCCTCGGATGGGCCTATTACCATAAGAAAATTTATTCCCAGGCGGAATGGATGCTGGCGCAGGCACAAGAATTATTGCCTGGGAACGGAATGATCCACTATCACCAGGGCATGGTACTGTACCGCCAGGGAAAGTTTTCTCAGGCCAAAACAAAACTGGAATCAGCTATAGGATGTATATCCCTTGATACTCGGCACAGGGATGAAGCTGAAAGCCTGCTTGCAGGATTGAACGGAAAAAAGGTTCCCAAAGATGCAGGAGGAACTATGAGGTTTAATTCCGAGGCCGCCCCGGCCCTGGATTTAGAATCTCAAATGCCTTCGGCAACAGACGAGGGTGAAGATATCTTAAAACCGGACTGGAGTAATATGGATTCATTTTAATTGTTCTGGAGTGTTTGAGTATGGCAGGGTCGTTGTTTTTCTGGCTGTCCAAGCTGATCTGGATGGTCCTCCGTCCAGATTTTCTTTTGGTTGCTTTTGCCGTAATGGGAATGCTGTTCTGGTTTTCAGGGGCAGTAAAAAAGGCAAAATGGATGCTTGCGTGTGTGGTTCTGGCGATGATCGTCATCACTGTTTTCCCTTTAGGAACCATTCTTTTGATTCCTCTGGAGCACAGATTTCCCACAAACCCGCTCCTGCCGGAAAAAGTGGACGGTATTATCATGCTTGGCGGGGCGGAAAAGAATCTTCTGACCCAGATGTGGCATCAACCCGAAATAAAGGATGCCGCTGACCGGTATATTGGGTTTGCCCGTCTTGTCAGGGCATATCCGGATGCGGTGCATCTTTTCACCGGCGGATCCGGAAGCCCTAGGCACCAGGAATGGAGCGATGCAAATACAGCCCGCCAGGTTTTTATGGATATGGGCCTGGATACCTCAGGCATGGTATTTGAGGACCAATCTCGAAATACTTATGAAAACGGATTGTTTGCAAAGACCCTGGTTCACCCTGAAACCGGGCAGACCTGGGTGCTTGTCACCACAGCCGCACACATTCCCCGGTCTGTCGGGGTGTTTAACCGGCTTGGCTGGCCCGTGATTCCCTATCCCGTGGATCATTTTACCCGACCTGACAAAAAGATAGAATTAGGCCTTAATTTTTCCGGAAACCTGGAAAGACTGGTCATGGCAGCAACTGAATGGACCGGGCTTGCAGCCTATTATATCACCGGCAAAACCAACAGTCTGTTTCCCTCCGCTATATCCGGCAGATAAAAGGGGGGATCGAAGCGAAATCTCATTTTCATGAGATTTCGCTTCGATCCCCGAATTACCAAACAGGCTCTAAGGGGAAGGCGTCATGCTGTCAGCCATAAAAAATTTTTTAACAGGCAGTGTTCAGAATTCGTCCGGCAAT
>QKDP01000009.1 GCA_003252055.1 Desulfobacter postgatei
AAAAAAATTGTCCTGGTGGTGGATGATGAAGAAAGTATATTAAAGCTGTCACGACGGCTGGTTCAACAGCAAGGGTATGACTGTCTTGTTGCTTCAAACGGATTTGAGGCGATCAAGATGATGGAAAAAACACAGGTGGATGTGGTGGTGACTGATATCTCCATGCCTGGGATGGACGGAACTGAGCTGACAAAACAGATAAAAGAAAACTACTTAGCAGATGTTATCATGATGACCGGGTACTTTAAAGACTTGTCCTACGAACATGCCGTCACAAAGGGAGCCAAAGATTTTATTCAAAAACCGTTCAGCACGAAAGAATTCCAGATGCGGCTTAATCGGGTGATCAAGGAACGTGAGACCAACGCGGAACTCAAAAAAAGCCTGGAGCGAATGAATGAAATTGTAGACGGCGTGATAAACAGTCTGTCTTCAACGGTGGATGCAAGAGACCCGTATACGGCAGGCCATCAGAAACGGGTAACACAGCTTGCCATTAAAATTGCCAGTTCCATGGGATTTTCCCAAACGGGGATCGCCAGTATCCGCATGGCCGGAATTTTACATGACATAGGGAAAATCGCCATCCCGGCCGAAATCCTGTCAAAACCCAGTACGCTGTCGGAAATTGAGTTCAGTTTGATAAAAACCCACCCCCAGGTGGGGTACGACATTCTAAAAAACATCAATTTCCCCACACCTGTCGCCCAGATCGTATATCAGCACCATGAACACATAGAAGGGTCAGGCTATCCTTTAGGGCTTTCAGGAGAGGATATCCTGCCCGAAACAAAAATATTAACGGTGGCTGATGTGGTTGAGGCCATGTTTTCTCACAGACCCTACCGGCCGGGGCTTGGCATGGACAGGGCATTGACGGAAATCAAAAAAAACAGGGGTAGATTCTATGATCCGGACGTTGTGGATGTCTGCCTTAAAATCATGGACGAAAACTTTAAATTTGACGAGTGATCCGAATTGAATGGAAATTTTTGGCCTGGCAGAGACCATACGGACCTTGTGTATCATATGGAATATATATGGACTGGAGTACTTATTTAAGCCATGAAAACACTTCACCTTATCCGCCATGCCAAATCCAGCTGGAAGGATGAAAGCCTTGCAGATATTGACAGGCCCCTGGCCCCAAAGGGCATTCGGGCATGCGCTGTGATGGCACCAGAAATTGCAAAAGCAGGCTGTGATTTCTCCAATGTTTTCACAAGTCCTGCAGCCAGGGCCAGGGAAACTATTGAAAGGATTGCCGGCAATCTTAAAGGGTGCTCTTTTACCTGGACCGTGGCAGAAAAACTATACACCTTCAGTGCCCGTGACCTTTTGGTATTCTGCCGGAATGATCTGCCTGCAAACATTGACCAGGCCCTTATTGTGGGTCATAACCCGGCATTTCATAATTTTTGCAACCAGGTGGGAGACACAACCATAGAAAAACTGCCCACCTGCGCCTATGCCCGGCTGGAACTGGACGCACCATGTTTTTAACCCCAAAAATGTTTCGGTGATGGAGATCGCCATAGATAGTAATCGGGATAGTGCCCGGGACTGGGACGAGATCCCTGCATCCGTATCCAGGAATTTACCTGACGCCCTGCCCACCGCCCTGAAGGCTTGCCTGTCCAATCCCCTGATTATTGATTTCGAAACCACACCCGATGGCGCGGTGTTTCACATCGGCGCCGTATTTAACGGGCTGGTTTTCAATGAAGATAACATTTCAAATCCGGCCCCGGCACTCAAACGGCTTTCTAAGTTTGCAACAAGTGCAACATATATTCTCGGTCACAATACACGACCTGGTCCTGGCCCGGAACCATTGCCCGGATGCCGGAATCCTCTCTTTGATCCCCATTGACACCCTGGTGCTCTCCCCCCTGGCCTTTCCGGAGAATCCCTACCACAGGCTCATCAAAGGATATAAACTTCTGAGCGCAACAAAAAACAATCCTGTGGCCGATGCAAAGCTTTCCATGGTGCTGTTTGAAGATGAACTGGCAGCCTTTCTTCTTTTAAAAAAGACCGAACCCGGGCTTATTGCTTTTTTTGCCTGGGCCTTTGACCTGCCAACAGGAACCTTTCAGGGGATCAGTCAGCTTTTTGAAAACATTGCTGAAGAGAAACCCGATGAAAGCCACGCCCGGGACCTGTTTTTAAATTTGTGCCGGGACCGGGGCTGTGCCACAGCGGCCCGGGAAGTCTGGGAGGAAATCGGTCAGGCCCCGCACAGGAAACCGGAACTTGCCTACCTGGTTTCCTGGCTGCGGGTTGCCGGTGGCGCTTCCGTTCTTCCGGGCTGGGTACTCCACGAGTTTGACGGTATCGCTGATCTGGTTTTAAGGCTTCGAATGGCCTGCGGGAATGACACCTGTACCTTTTGCATACAGCACAACAATCCGGAACATCTTTTAAATAAATATTTTGGTTTCAAAGCCTACAGGGCCATGCCCGACGGCCGGATGCTCCAGCGGGAGATCGTTTCCGCCTCCCTTTCCGGCCGCCACCACCTGGCCATCCTGCCCACGGGTGGCGGCAAATCCATCTGCTACCAGATCCCGGCACTTCACCGGTACGAACGTACAGGAGCGCTCACCATCGTCATTTCGCCGCTCAAGGCGCTGATGAAGGACCAGGTGGACAACCTCAATCATGCCACCGGCACCCAGGCAGCAGCCGCCATCAACGGCAGTTTGACACTTCCCGAGCGGGGAGCCGTGGTGGAGAAGGTGCGGTTAGGCGACATCGGCCTGTTGTACATCTCTCCTGAACAGCTGCGCAATAAGAGCGTGGTGGAGCTGATCGCCTCCCGCCAGGTGGGCTGCTGGATCTTTGACGAAGCCCACTGCCTGTCCAAATGGGGACATGATTTCAGGCCCGACTACCTGCATGTGGCAGACCTCATTGCCGACCAGAAAAAACGAAC
>QKDP01000383.1 GCA_003252055.1 Desulfobacter postgatei
AGGGAATGGCCCTCAAGCAACCCTGAAGACAAAAAGGCGCGGCCCTATACAACATTTATCCAGGAGGAACAACGCCTGAAAGAGGCCGATATCATGATGCTCCAGGAACAGCCCCTGGAAGAGCGGATGCTGCGGTTCAGGTCCCTGGGATACCTGAAATTCCTTCAAACCCGGCTGGACAGCTTCGGGCGGTTCATCCATATCTTCAGGCCCACAGACCAGACCCGACCGGCCAAATTCCGCCAGGGGGATTTCCTCAAACTGGTGCCCCATGGCATGGCTGACCTGCAAAACGGATTTCCCGTGATCATGGTCGAATATGATACCCCAACTGGTGACATCGGGCTGCTTTCCCGGTCCGGCAAAATCAAGCTCAATAAAGAGCTGTTCTACTCCCTTGAAGAAGATATGGATGACTGGAACCGGGAAAAATTGCTCCATGCCTCCCAGGCCCTGTTTTCAAAAAGCAGATATTTTCATCTCCGGCAGCTTCTGGCCGGGACAGCCCTGGAAAGGCAGCGACCTACATCAGCGGCCTGGGTGGAAAAATGGCTGGCCCAGGACAACCACGGCCTCAACCCCTCCCAGCAGCAGGCCCTAAAGCTCCCGTTCCAATACCGCACCGCCATGATCCAGGGCCCGCCCGGCACAGGGAAAACCCATCTGCTGGGATGGATCATCATCGCCCTGATCCTTGAAGCCCATGAAACCGGAAAGCCTCTGCGCATCGGTATCAGCGCCCTGACCCACCAGGCCATTGACACGGTTTTGAAAAAAGTGGTCCAACTGGTCAACCAATATCTGCCGGGTAATTTTCCGGGCCACTGCGTGAAATGGGGGGAGGACAACACCCCTGAATCCGAAACATCCAATCCCGACGATGCCGTTATGAAGGTGGAATATACAAAGGAGGCCCGGGATCTGCCAACCCGGTCCTGGCTGATTTTAGGCGCCACCGGATACGGATTTTATTCCCTGTTCAACAGCAGGGACAAAGGTTTCCCCCTGGCCCTGGACTGGATAATTTTTGACGAAGCCTCCCAGGTCCCGGTGCCCCAGGCCCTGCTCAGTCTCATCTTTTGCAGGGGAAATTTCCTTTTCCTGGGCGATGTCCACCAGCTTCCCCCCATTGTCATGGGCAATTATGATGCCCATGACCCTGATGACAATGGAAACGAACTGCGCCTGAACAGCTCTATTCTCGCCAATGTCCGGGACCTGTATCCTGAAGACTGCCAGGTCACCCTGGACACCACCTTTCGGATGAACAGGGAAATCTGCGCATTTCCATCCAAAACCTGGTACCACAGCCGGCTTTGCCCGGACCCTTGAAAATGCCCGGCTTTGCCTGGATGACCCGGACGAAAAATACAATCCAACAGGGGATGACCCGATACTCAGCGACATCCTGAATCCGGAACAGCCTGTTACGCTGGTCTTAACGGATCACCAGGGATGCGCCCAGCAATCGGATGTGGAGGCGGATCTCATGGCCGCCCTGGCCGGCCGCCTGATCCTGGGTCACGGTCTGCCCCCGGACCTGATGGCCATCATCACCCCCCACAGGGCCCAGAACAACGCCATCCTTCAGCGGCTGGGGAAAATCCTGGCAGGCCATCACCCTTCGGCCCGGGACAATATCCGCCTTCCCCTTGTGGACACAGTGGAACGGATCCAGGGTGCCGAGCGGGACATCATCCTTTTCGGTCTCACCGCCTCGGACCCTGACCATCTGACCAGCGAATTTTTAAACAGCCCAAACCGCCTCAATGTGGCCATGACCCGGGCCAGAAAAAAACTGGTCATTATGGGCAGCCAGGCCTTTTTCTCGGTCATTCCCGATTCAGATTCCCTGCTGGATAGACACTGCTGCTTCAAACAGCTACTGGCTCATTGCCGGGCCCAAAATGCGGTCTTTCATTTGGCTCCTGTTGTGTTTCAGCAGCAATCCTAATTGTATTCTCGCACAAAGCCTCAAAGGCACAAAGAATCACAAAGTCGAATAAAAATCTTTGTGTCTTGGCGTCTTTGTGCGAGTTTTTCAACTAAAAAGATTCATATTTAGAATTGCTGACAGGACTTTAAAATATCTTGCGGTTTTCCGCTTTTGAAGGTACTTTTTAATTTGTCGTTTCCAGATTTGAATCCTTACATAACCGCATCAACAAGTGGACGGAGAAAAATATGGACCTTAAAAAAAGAAACCGAGGTATTCAAAAAAAGGAAGCGACCAGGATATAACCATTCCTTCGGCCGACCGTTGATTCTGTCTGATGCAGCAGAGAAGTTCATTATTACATTATGAAACATTTTCCTTTTAAAGTTGTTGTATTCTGCCTGGTCATCACCCCGGTTTTGTATACTATTACCCTTGCGGGTTGCCGTGGCTATCTGGAAAAAAAATATCTTTTAAAAATACAAAACGGGTTTATCGGAAATTCCAGTGACCTTTTAAACGGATCTGTACACATTGAAGACCAGATAGCAAAAAATATCCGGGCCATTTTAAGCCGGGACCCCCTGATCCGGATGGCTGAACTTGACCTGGAAGTACAGGTGACGGAAGGCCGGGGGAAAATTATTTATCCCATCTACGTGGGAACTGATGATTTTCAGGAGGATTCACCGGGCTATTACGATGCCCAGGCGGTTGCAGATAAAAACTTTGCAATCCTTAATTCCGGACTCAAGGTTAATGCCGTCCTGCATCTGGATCATGGATCATTTCTTGCGAACCTCATCTTTTCCCTTTACTCGGGTATTTCACT
>QKDP01000344.1 GCA_003252055.1 Desulfobacter postgatei
CACCGGCCTTGTATACGCTTGCACAGCCGGCCAGCACCCGGTCAAAGGAAAAGAGTTCAAAGTGACCAGGGGTTTCCATGGCCTTCAATACCCGTTTTTCTATCCGGTCCAGCCAGGATTTAATCAAGAAACACCTCCATCCGGGTTAAACAGGCATTTAGCGCCCCTGCGTTGTCTTTAAAAATTTGCCGGGCATTGAGTCCGGTGCGGGTGCAATGATCCGGATTGCGCAGCATTTTTTCCAGTTCACGGGTCAAAACCTTTCCATCTTCAACCTGGATGCCGCCTTTGCCCTGGAGAAACAATTGGGCCATTTCACGAAAGTCCGTCATATGGGGTCCAAAAAACATTGGTTTGCCAAACATGGCCGGTTCCAGAAGGTTATGTCCGCCCCGGGCCACCAGGGAGCCTCCCACAAAGGCAACCTCACAGACAGCATAGGCCTTGGCCAGAATGCCAATGGTATTGAGAAGCATGATATCCACACATGTTTTGCTTTCCAGCGGATCCAGGTAACATGCAACCCTGAATCCCGCCAGGGGCAATTCCTTGAGCAAAGCGGCACACCTGCCCGGGTCCCGGGGGGCAATGACAAGTTTGAGTGCAGGGTCCGTCTGTCTTGCCTGGATAAACGCCCGGACCACCATGGGTTCTTCACCGGGATGAGTGGAACCGGCCATCCATATCCGGTCATCCGGATGAAATCCCAGATCCCGGACAAGGGCAGACATCTCTTCCCGGGACAACTTCGGACAGGGCTGATCAAACTTGATATTGCCGGTGACCTGAATACGATCCCCGGCCACACCAAGCTGTTCAAAGCCCAAAGCATCCTGCCGGGTTTGGGCCATAACACAGGAAAGCGTTGAAAAAAACAGATTGGCCAGCGGTCCCATGCATCGGTACCCTTTTAAGGACCTTGGTGACAACCGGGCATTCACAAGGACCACGGGAATCCGGCGTTGATGCATGACAGACAAGAAACCGGGCCATAAATCCGTTTCCACCAGGCAGACGATATCCGGTGAAATGCGTGAGGCCACCCGTATCACTGCAAACCAGATATCAAAGGGGAAATAGCCCACTGCTGTGACCGGGGAATCAGCCCGACCCGGGTGCATCAGATCAAGGGCCCGCTCAAATCCGGTTTTGGTGGATGCGGTAAAAACAATATGATGGGCCGGGTATTTTTTTTTTAAGGCTGTTACCAGGGGAAGGCTTGAGTTCACTTCACCCACGGACAGGGCATGAATCCAGATTCTGCGCGTGCCGGCTTCTTTTTCAGGAAGCCGGGTAAACAGTCCCAGGCGTTGTAATAGATTGGCCCGCCGTTTGGCTGAAAGCATCCAGACAAGAGGTAAAAAAGGCAGACACAGAAAAAATACCACCAGGGTGATGATATGGTAAAAAAAAATCATGAGGCCGGTATCATTCCGTCTGAATCAGATAGATGCCCCCCAGGCATAGAAAAACCAGATTGCTCACCCAGGCGGCCACCACCGGCGGCAGAATCTTTGCATAGCCCAGAGAGGCGGCAAACCCGAAGACAAACCAGTACAGAAAACAAAACCCCACGCCCACGGCAATGCCCACGGGCAGATTGGTTTTCACAAACTCCCGCATGCCCGTGGCCGCCCCTGTCAACGCCATGATCACGCAGATAAAGGGAAAAGCCAGTTTCCCGTACATATCCACCTTGTAAGTGGTGGCGTCATACCCTTCCGCCGTTACTTTTTCCACATACCGTCTAAGCTCTGTATAACTCATTGCGTTGGTTTTCTGGGCTATGCGGCCAAGGTCGTCGGGGTTCAGGTCAAAGGATATGACCTTTTTGGGCCTTATGGCCACATGATAGTCATCAATTTTGGGGTCATACACCTGTTCCGTGACATCTTCCAGAATCCATTGGCCGTTGTCATAGGACCCTTTTGCCGCATCAATACGCGAGGCGATCTTGAATCCTGGGCCCATGGTGGTGCATGTGATGCCGGCCACCGTCTTTTGAACCGGATCAAAAAAATTAATGTGCACCAACATTTTTTTCGAACGAATCCAGATGTCTTTTCGACCGTGAACAACGCCTTTGTCTCCAACCATCTCATGGTAACGGATGTAGTTGGAACGTGCCATGGACAAGGGAATCAGGGTTTCGCCCAAAAACAGCATCAACAGCGCCAAAAGACATCCGGCCCAAATGGCCGGCTTGACCAGAAAATAAACGGAGATGCCCGAAGACTTTAGCGCCGTCAATTCTTCGTTCCGGTTCATGAGACCAAACACGGAAATAACGGCAAGAAGCACTCCTGCCGGAGTGAACTGAACAAACATATACGGCAGCTTGAGCAGCACATACCAAAGCCCCCTGGCAAAGCTCACATCGTATTCAAGCATTTTATCCATATGGGACAGGTAATCAATGAACACAAACAACACCATGATCAATGCCTGGATAATAATAAAAATCCTGACAAATTCCTTAACCCAGTATTTGTGAAGGCATTTAATCATGGCTTTGTCCTTTTCCTGAAACGGACCATAACCGCTGCCGGAAAATTTTGTATCCAGAGGGGCAGACGTACAGGCCGTTCCTTGGCATTGCGTATCAACAGGAAAATACCTGCCGCCCCCATGACCACATTGGGCAGCCACATGGCGATCACCGGCGGATAATGGCCGGCCTCGCCGCCGGACCAGCCAATGGCCAGCAGCAGATAATAGAGAAGAAAGAAGCCGATACCCATACTAAAACCGCTTGATTTCCTTAAAGATATGGACTGCACGCCCAAGGGAAACGCCAATAAGCCCAGCGCAAGACAGGCAAAGGGGATGGAAAATTTTTCATGCAGCGCCAGACGCGCCTCATTATCCATTTCATGGGATTTAAAACCGTTCCGGATACGCTGGACCAGTTCATGCAGACTCATTTCATCAAAATCCTTTTTCACTGCCGCGGGCCCTTTTTTCTGCATGGCAGTAAGGTCGATGTTGATGTCATAGTGCCCGAAATTAATATTGGACACGGAATGATCCTGAACATTGACCTGGTTGATCATACCGTCATACAGACGGATGGTGTATACATCCTGGTCCCCCTGGCGCACCAGGCGTCCCCTGGGAGCCGTTGAGATAGCGACCATGTCGGCCGTCCTGCGGTCCTCAATGAAGACGTCCGTCAACTCCCGGGTGCCCATATCCACATGGGACACATAAATCATGACCCCATCAAGCTGACTGTTGAACTGGCGTTCCTGCAGCGCTGCGTCAATAGTGGATCTGGCAAATTCTATGGTTTTCACCTTCAGGGCCAGATTGCTCTTGGGAATCCCGTAAACCGTCACCCACATGGTGATTAAAAGGGCAATCACGCTGAATATGAGTACCGGCGGCAAAAGTCTGTACAAAGACATTCCCGCCCCTTTCAGGGCAATGAGCTCATTTTCCTCTGACATGCGCATGATGGTCAAAAGCACCGAAATCATGGCTGACATGGGAATGGTAAACTCCATGAACCGCGGCAGGGTATAAGATATCAGAAGAAGGATATCCGTGATGCCGGCGTTGTAGTTAACCACCATATTCGTGATATCGGGAACCCGGGTCATCAAAAACACCGAGGTCAGAAAAAAGGTGCTTATGGCAAAGGGCGGGACAAACTCAAAAAACAGGTATATGTGTATGCGTTTGAAATTTTTCATCGAAGGGCAAAATATGAACTTCTGGATAGTGTGTCAATGAATAGTGTGTTAATGAATCGTATTGTTTGCATTCTCTTATTTTTCTGGTATGAAAACTATTATGAAAACAGTCATTGCAGCAAACGGAACCCTGTCTGAAACAGACGGGCTTTTATCCCGGATACAACAAGCGGACATGGTTATTGCCGCAGACGGCGGGGCTGTTCATCTTCACCACATGGGCATTGTTCCCCACATCATCATCGGCGACCTTGATTCCATTTCCAAAGAGATCCTTTCATTTTTTAAACAAAAACAGGTTAAAATTTTAAAGCATCCGGTACGCAAGGACCAGACAGATATGGAATTGTGCATGGAATATGCCATTGACCATGGGTGTACAGAGCTTCTCATTATGGGTGCCACCAGCACCCGGCTTGACCACACCCTGGCAAATATTTTCCTTCTGCGCAGACTTGCAGACCAGGGAATCCCGGCCACCATCTTAGATGCATGTAATGATATTCATATTGTTGTCTCCAGCCTGACACTCACGGGCCGCCCCGGCGACCTGATATCCGTCATCCCGGTATCAGACCGTGTTAAAGGGCTGACCCTGGAGGGACTGGAGTACCCGTTGACGGATCAAAGCCTTTGCATGGGATCAACCATGGGTATCAGCAATGTATTCAGAAAGGATAAAGCCGGAATCAGTCTTACATCCGGTGCCGTACTGGTCATCAAGCCGAAGGAGGAAAACTGACCTTCTGCCTGTCAGAAGGCCTTTGGGTGCGCTTGTGACTGCACAGGTTACCATGGCCGATGTTACGGGTCAAGCAGGACAAAATCCATTGGTGCTTGCCTGCTGCCCGGACAATGGTATACAATACCGCCTTAAAACTGTATATCACCAAATTAATTTAAAAAACTAATTTAAAATTCAATTATAGAATCATGACCGAACCAGAACTCAGCAACCAAAGATGTCAAACCCTTTTGATATCCATTCGTAAAATCATCCAGGCAGTTGACATTCATTCCAGAAAGCTGAACAAAAAATTTGGTCTGACAGGCCCCCAGCTTATTGTACTCCAGGAAATTTCCTCCCATGGCCAGATCTCCATTACCCCGTTATCCCGGGCCACAAGCTTAAGTCAGGCAACAGTAACAGATATCACCAAGCGCCTTGAGGCCCGTGGATACATTGCCAGAAAAAAAAGAGAGGATGACAGACGGGCAGTCAGCCTTTTTCTCACGGAAAAGGGTCAGGATATTATACAAAACCTGCCGCCTTTACTCCAGGAAACCTTCACACAGCGGTTTTCCGATATTGAAGACTGGGAACAGATGATGATCATAAGCGCCTTTGAGCGGGTAGTCAGCCTGATGGCCGCAGACAAGTTAGAGGCATCCCCCATCCTGGTCACAGGCCCCATACGGCATGATTCAACCCGTTAAGGAAATAAAAAAGCGTCTTTGTTGTGAACCCAACGCAAAGACGCCTTTTCATCAAAAGAGTTAAAACTATCTACCCGCAGGTTCCGCCTGAGCATCCCCCGCAGCTACCACCCTGCCCCAGATCAAGACCGGAATCAAGGCTGAAGCCCATACCGGTGAAATCAATTTTAATCGTTTGTGCTCTTTCCATAAACTCTTTGTCTACTACGAATTTAAGCCCTTTAACGTCAAAGATGTCATCGCTGTCCTTAGGCTCATCCAGAGCCATCGCAAGAGACGGGCCCGCTCAGCCGCCTGAGTTGAGAAAAATCCGGATGGGGGTGGGTTCCTTCCCCTGGAAATAAGCCTCAATCTGCGTTTTTGCAGCATCTGAAAGTTCAATCATTGAAAATACTCCTTTGTTCAGTGTATGGATTACCAGGCTGTTGCCTGTATTAAAAAAATTAACCACACATTATTGCGTGTCAATGCCCAAAGCAGGGCAATCGCATGAAATTATCTCAGCCCAAGTAGTTGCTCGAGATAGCCAAGGCTCCAACCCGCTCGTTTCCTGCTTGCCTTAATTCCCACCTTTCGGCTTGGGTCATTTTTAATTAGATTCAATGCAAAACGCCTTAAAAT
>QKDP01000050.1 GCA_003252055.1 Desulfobacter postgatei
TTTTCTGGGGTCCATGTCTGCCAGCCCGGTGGCTGGGCAGCCTGATGCGCAGGCGCCACATGTCAGGCAGGCATTAAGATTTCCGCCCTCGGGCAGAATCTCTTTAACCTTGTCGATAAAAGTTGAGGCCTTTTTCTTCCGGCCCAGTTTGATGACAGTTTCTGCCATGTCGTTTCCTTTCTTAAATACAGTTAAAGGTGAACAATCAGCATGTTAATGGTAGTCGTGGGTTTCCATGATCACCTGGATACCTGTTTTTCCCTCAATAATGTCAGACAGTTTCCTCATGGGTTACGCCTTATTCCTTTAGGGGAGATTGTCTCCATAACCTCTTGATTATATTAAGCATAACGCTTACAAGAGAAAAAACATCCTCTATGAATAAAAAACTATAGCAAATAATAATAGTGAATTCAATTGAATGATCAAAAATTGGTGGCCTAGTTTTAAATACCTTGGTGACGCAGGTGAATTCTTTGGGCCTGTTTTCTTGTTTTTATATGAAAATTCCAATAAATTGTTAAGTTACTTTTAAATTTAATTCATAAAAAAGGAAAAAATGTCAATGTTGATCAACATTCTGATTTTAAGCGTTGCGGTATTTCTTGTGGCCAATTTTTTACCCGGCATCCGGGTTAAACA
This sequence comes from Desulfobacter postgatei, assembly GCA_003252055.1. Lineage (GTDB taxonomy): Bacteria > Desulfobacterota > Desulfobacteria > Desulfobacterales > Desulfobacteraceae > Desulfobacter > Desulfobacter postgatei_B. The sequence goes on from QKDP01000050.1 coordinate 643, forward strand.
TTTTGGAACGGCCATTCTGGTGGCCATTGTCTACAGCCTGGTCAATTTTTTCTTTGGCTGGTTGCTGATTATTTTATCCCTTCCTTTTATAATCATTACATTTGGCCTGTTTAAACTGGTGATCAATGCAGTGCTGCTCTGGCTCACCGATAAAATGCTCAATGACTTTCAAATTAAAGATTTTCTCACAACATTTATAGCTGCCCTGTGCATCACCGTTGTTGATTCTGTTATAAAATGGGGCATGGCATCCATGTGATGCCGTAAATATCAGTATCGTCCCAGCACCCTAAGGGTTTCCTCCTTCAAAATAAGTTGTTTTGGTTTACCGTGTCCTGTATGGTGAGCCGATATGAACCAGATCACAGAGACATTGCCTGATTCCGGCCATATCAACGAGGTGTTAAAGGGTGTCGTGGACCGGGTCACATTCCATAATCCAGACAATGGCTGGTCCATTCTCAAGGTGCTTCCCTTTGATCGTCCGGGAAACCGGGAAACCGTTGTGGTCCATCAAACAAAGGTGTTTGCCGGTGCTACCATGGAATTTGAGGGGGCATGGACAGTGCACCCGAAATTCGGGCGGCAGTTCAAGGCCGTGCATGCCAGGGAAAAAAAGCCTGCTACGGCATCGGCCCTGGAAAAATATCTCGGTTCCGGGCTGATCAAAGGGGTGGGACCCAAAACCGCAAAAAAAATCGTGGGATATTTCAAGGACCAGACCCTGGATGTGTTTGAATCTGATATTGAGCGCCTTGTGGAGGTGCCTGGGATTGCCCACAAAAAGCTTGAAATGATTTCAACGGCCTGGGCGGAACACCGGGCCATCCGGGATGTGATGATGTTTCTGCAGTCCCACGGGATCTCCACGTTGTTTTCCGTTCGCATATATAAAGAATACGGTCAGAATGCCATTGCCTGGATCACCCAGGACCCCTATCGCCTGGCGTATGATTTTTTCGGTATTGGTTTTTTTACTGCGGACAAGGTGGCCTTAAGTATTGGCCTTGAAACGGACAGCCCCCCAAGAATCACCGCCGGTATCCGTCACGTACTGTCTGCAGCCCGGGAGTTCGGGCATTGTTATCTTACGTTTCCCCAGATCAGGGAACAGGTAAAAGATTTGCTCAAGCTTGATCTGTCAGAGCAGCTTGAGACGCTTCTGGCAGACATGGAAGCCCAGCGGCTTCTGATGCGCAGGGACCTGCCCGTTGACAACGGGCAGCCTGTGCCCTGTTACTATGCCCGGTCTCTCTATTTTGACGAGGCGTATGTGGCAAGGCGTCTTTTAGATCCAGGGCCTGACCGGACCTTTGACCAGGCCCGGATTGACCGGTGGGTGGCGTTGTTCTGCCAACGTTTTCAGATGCAGCTTTCTGTTGAACAGGCCGCAGCGGTCAAGGGTGTGGTGCAGCAGCAGTTTTCCGTTCTCACCGGTGGACCCGGATGCGGTAAAACCACGGCGACACGGGTAATGGTCCGCCTGCTGGAGGCCATGGGTAAAAAGGTAATGCTGGCTGCACCCACGGGCCGGGCTGCCCAGCGTATGAGCGAGGTGATCGGAAAACCGGCTAAAACCATTCACCGGCTTTTGGGCTGGAAAGCCGGCGGATTTAAACGAAATGAAAGCTCCCCGTTAAAGACAGATTTTCTAGTGGTGGACGAGTGCTCCATGCTGGATATCAATCTGACTGCCTCCTTGCTTAAAGCGGTGCCAAGGCACAGCCAGGTGGTATTTATCGGTGATTATGACCAGTTGCCTTCGGTGGGGGCGGGCAACGTGCTCAAAGACATCATTGGTTCACAGGCCGTGCCCTGTTTCCGGCTTACCCAGGTGTTTCGCCAGGCCCAGTCTTCCTTGATCGTTAAATTTGCCCACCAGATTAATAAGGGCCGGATGCCATGGATAAAAAGTCCGTTTAAGTACCCGTCCATCTGGCAGGACAGAACCGACTGTCTGTTCATTGATTCTGATGAAGCCACCAAAGAACAGATTGCCTTTGTCAGCCGGGTTAAACATTTATATATGCGTGTTGACCCGGAAACGCCAAGCAGCAGTGCTGTTCAAGAGATTTCTGGCCCCTGTGATGCCCGGGACAATGATCATGGTGATTTGTATGAATTCAGGGTTGAAGAGGCGTGTTCACCCTGGGAGAGCGAAATTGCGATACCTAAGAAGTTTGCCCATGTGGATTTGAGTCGCCTGGCAGGGACTGAAAATCGCATTGAAGAACTCATGGAGGTGGTGGAGAAAGTGCACCCATGGTCCTCTCTGCATTATGGTCTGTCTGCTCTGGATGCGGTGAAAAAATTATATCTGGAGTGGATTCCCAAATACCTGGGAAAAGATACGGAAATCCAGATCCTTTCCCCCATGACCCGGGGCAGTCTTGGCACCCTTTCTTTGAACCGTGAAATTCAGGATAGCTATAATCCCATGGGCCCGGGCAAGGCCCAACTTAGCGTGGGCCAGCGGGTCTTCAGAACCGGAGACCGGGTGATCCACAGAAAAAACAATTATGATTTGGGGGTATTTAACGGAGATATCGGTATTATTGACCGGATTAACACCATGGATATAACCTGTACGGTCCGTTTTCTACCGGATAACCGGGTGGTGCATTACCAGCAGACAGACATCATGGAGCTTGACCTGGCCTATGCCATCACCATCCATAAATCCCAGGGAAGTGAATTTGAGGTGGTAATCATTCCGGTATTGACCCAGCATTTTAAAATGCTTTTCCGCAACCTGATTTACACCGGAATTACCCGTGCCAGAAAACTGGCCGTGTTTGTCGGTACCCGAAGGGCTTTAGGCATGGCCGTGGCAAATCAGGATATCAGCCGCCGACAGACCGCGCTTCAGGCTTTGCTCATGAAAGAGGTAAAAATATAGCATCTGCTGGTTGTTTTTATTGGACGTTCTCATTGATTTTGTTTTTAAGCTTGCCCGCACACTTGAACGTGACAACCCGTCTTTTTTCAAGGATCATGGCATCCCCTGTGGCCGGGTTCCTTCCCTTTCTCGGCGACTTTTCAATGACCTGGAATTTCCCGAATCCGGAAACCATAATATCTTCACCCGAAGCCAGGGTGGACTTTATGATTTCAATCAGGGTTTCAAGTACCTCCTTGGACTGAGATGGGTTTTGGTCAAATGCATTTGAAATTTTTTCGATGAGTGTGGATTTGGTACAGGTCAAAATGTCAGCCTTTTTTTTAGTTTAGATTGAATGAATTTTGAATATATTAATCGATTTACCAAAAGAGTCAAGTAATTAGATCAATACCTGCCATTAATCCTGGCCTAATATTTTTCAAAATCGTCATCCAGGGAATCTTTTCCCATGTCCAGCACAACGCCCTGAATCTGGCCCAGTTTTTCCTGTTTGTTGCTAATGGCCATGGTTGTTGCGTCACGGTTTTTTGGGCAGCCGTTTGTCCGATCTGTCTTGGATATGGGTTTTTCCTGTTGCAGGGTTTGCCCCCGGGTTTTCGTTTTTCCAACCCTGAAGTAGGCGATTGCCTGCCGGAGCTGTTCTGCCTGGGCAGCGAGCTTTTCTGCGGTTGAGGACATCTCTTCAGAAGAACTGGCATTCTGTTGGATAACCTCATCCAGTTGCTGCAGGGCTGTGTTTATCTGGTCTGCGCCTGTGCTTTGTTCCGCGGAAGCCGCGTTGATTTCCTGAACCAGTTCTGAGGTTTTGCGGATATCAGGAACGATTTTGTTGAGCATTTCACCGGCATTTTCAGCAATTTCAACACTGGATGTTGACAAATTGCTGATTTCATTGGCTGCAGTCTGGCTGCGTTCGGCAAGCTTTCTGACCGCATCTGCAACCACGGCAAACCCCTTACCGTGCTCCCCGGCCCGGGCCGCCTCAATGGCGGCATTTAACGCCAGCATATTGGTCTGTCTTGCAATCTCTTCAATGATAAGGATCTTGTCGGCGATCTCTCTCATGGCCACAACGGTTTTGACCACAGCCTGGCCACCCTGCTCAGCGTCTTCAGCTGCCTGGACAGCCAACCGTTCAGTCTGTTGGGCGTTATCTGCGTTCTGTTTAATATTGCCGGACATCTCCTCCATGGCGGCCGAAGCCTGTTCCGCAGAGGCAGCCTGTTCCGTGGCACCTTGGGACATCTGTTCTGATGTGGCGCTGAGTTCTTCGCTGCCGGCAGCAACGTTACTTACAGCATTCTGGACCTCGCCGACAATATCCTTAAACGATGCCACCATATGCTTCATGGCCTTTTGAAGATGTCCTATCTCATCTTCACTGTTAGATTCAATAGTTACGGTCAGGTCACCTTCGGCCAGTTTATTGGCCACATCAACACCCTGGGAAAGGGGCAGTTCAATGTATTTTCTGGTCATGAATCTTACCCAGAAGAAAGCCGCGAGTATGAGTATGATAATGGTTGCAATCGTATAAAGGATTTGATGCCGGACCATATTATTAAGTTGTTCTTTTTTTTCCACTACTTCATTTTGAACCCTGTCAATATATACGCCTGTGGCAACAATCCAGCCCCAGGGTTTGAAGTATCTGAAATATCCGATTTTGGGTTCATTTTTTTCAGATCCTATTTTGGGCCAGGTATAATTTATATGGCCCTGACCGTCAGACTTGGCCATCTCAATCATTTCCCTGAATATAAATCTTCCAGAGGAATCTTTTGTGTTCATAAAATTTTTGCCAACGGTCTCCTGATTTACATGGACCAGCATATTGGCTTGGGTGTCCATGATGTAAAAATAGTCATTGTTCCCATATTTCATATCAGAAATAATGTTTATGGCTACTGTTTGTGCGTCTCTTTCAGCTTTGTCAACGTATACACCTGTACCGATGATCCAGTTCCACGGCTTGAAGTAACGGACATAGGACAGCTTTCTCAGCCATTTGTTGTTGTCATCAGGGGAGGGCCAAACATAGCCGACATATCCTTCTCCCGCTTCCTTGCACAGGCGTGCCATCTCCACAAACATGGGGATATCGGTTCCTTCGGCTGTAATG
>QKDP01000067.1 GCA_003252055.1 Desulfobacter postgatei
GCCCCCCATGACAGATCAAAAGCCTGGTCGTTCTGCTCTAAATTGGTGATCATAAGGGACGGCATGATCCATGCGTGCCCATCGCTGCTCTGGGCCACCCGGATGACGGGAAAGGCGGTCTGCCGGGCAATGGTTTTTACCGTAAGGAACCGGGTGCTGTTTTCCCCTGCCGGAAATCTGGTAAAGGCCAGGTGGTTGACATTGTTGTGCTCTGCCGATTTCTTATAGTTTTCAAACTCTTCCATATTGTAGATTCGCCCGGGAAGCACCTCCATCTGGCTGGTGGTCCTGGTATCCGTGTCCATTGAAATATAATATTTGTGGTCATCCACACAAATTTCATACCCATCGTAAAGGGTGTACACATTGCCTAGAAGCGTAATCAATTTTTCAAAATGGGAAATTTTCTTGGCATAGCGCTCACCTTCCGGGTTTTTGCCCACATGCCGGTACTCGGCCATGAACAGGCAGTGTTCGGGCAAAAGCAGCAGTTCATCTTTGTTGAACTCTTTGAGAATGTGTTTTTTAATGGCCTTTCTGACTTTTTCGGATTTGGTGGGGCGACCTGAAATCAGAAAATAGATGCCGGACAGATTTTTGTCCTTGCGCCATTCATTAAGCAACCCTGCCTGTTTGCCGCATAACAGCTCCAAAAACCGTGAAAAATCCCTTTCGATGAACCGGTCATTGTTCCACCAGGGACCGGTTTCATCCGGGGACCGGGTCTGGGCAAAGGCGTCGGAAAAATACTCTCCGGCCTTTCTTTCGGAAAAGGATTCCTTGCGGTTAAGGGCTGTGGTGATGCCAAGGGCCGGGTCATGGAAGGTATTGGCCAAAAGAACGCTGACATCTGTAGTCAGTCCACCAATGTCAAGATGGCACACCACAAACTGAAGATTTTCGGCATTAGGGTCGCGCTGGGCAGCCTGGGAAAAGATAAAATCCACTTCCTTCAGGTCCGGCAGCCGGTCTTTCTGGCCGGACAGGTCCCAGAACGGCAACAGTTTGATCAAGTTCAGAAAATAAAGCTCGCACGCCCCGCTTTCATCCGCAGAAATATTGACAAAAGTTTTTCGTAAATGCCGTAGATCACTTGGAAACAACCATTTCCATTTCCGGTCCGAGGACAGGTTCATGCACACGGAATAGATATTTTCCCTGTATCCGTTTCTTAAATTTTCAATGAACAGGTCCGGTACCGTAACCCGGATTTCCGTGATCACCGGAATGGCAGGGCCGTTCCAGGGCCGTTCCTTGTTAGGCTCGGTGATGTACCTGAAACTGTGTTCAAGGATTTTTTTGATGTAAAGCTTGAACTGGGGCACATCTCCCCTGTAGGCGGCAAATTTGGAGGCAAATTCATATTTGGCGCTTTTAACAATCTGGCTTGAGCTGACATGATTTTCACCCATATTGGGCACAAAGGCAAAATCCCGCTCGTCACCGGAAGGCGGATTGATAAAGGCTGAGGGGAATCCACCTTGGGCATCGGAGTCGCCATGGACCACATACTGCCATGAGTCGGTGATTTTATCCCGGCCAAAGCTGCAGGGCCAGCATAAAACACTGGTTCGGTAGGATCCGAAATCAATGAAAAGAATATATTCCTCGTGGTTTTGGATGTCCCTTGGGGTGCGGCCGGCAATGGTCTCATAGTAAAGTTTACCGTCATCCTCCAGCTCCAGCTGGAACTGGTCCACTTCTTTTTTTTTACGTTTGAACAGGTTAAACAGCATCCTGGGCATCCTCTTTAATATGTCTCTCAACAAGGGTGAAATCGCCGCGCACCAGCATATTGGGAACGTAAAATTCCGCCATGTTCATGATGATATGGGGCAAATCCTTTTCCGCTGCACTCAAAAACCCTTTGTTTTCCGAATCCAGTCGCTGGTGCATATTTTTCCACAGGACATCGGAAATGGCCTGGCTTTTGGGAGTGTCGGCCAGAAACTGGTCCAGGTACTGGGTGAATATGGAGGTCCAGAACGCTTTGTGGTCCTGGATCAGTCCGTCTTCGTTGTATTGGATCTCCCGGTCAAAAAAGTGCCGCAGACTTTGGTAGGTATCTTTGAGAATAGCTTTGCGCATGCGCTCCTTGACTTCGGCCACCTCATCATAACTTTCAATTTCATAGAGCAGGTCAACGGCCTGGGTGTATACCTTTTGAGCCTTCCTGATCCAGGGCATCAGAAACATATTGTCAAGGGCATCTTTGATATTGGAGGTGGTACAGATGTCATTGAGCATCTGCCTGGACCAGGCAACACCGCCGTCCTGTTTGATCTGGTCCTTGATTTCACGCAAATTTTTGTACCGGGACAGATTGCGTATCCAGGTATCCACGTGGGGGCCGGGGGAAATAAAATTCACCGGGTAATCACTGTTGCAGGGGTTGATCAACTGCACCACGGTTTCAAAGGTTTTATAACTTTTAAAATCGCTTTCCAGATCCTGCTCCACATTGGTATTGCCGCAATAGCTTGCTACGGCACTGTCCCCCTGCAGGGACAGGATCAACGGCAGTTTCTGGTAGGCGTGGGTGGTTTCCAGCACCGTCCGGTATTTTTTAAGAATGGCATCCAGGGGGTGGCCCGGGGGGATGGCGATTTTGTGCTGGAAACAGGCCACAAGAATGCCGGGATAGCGCTCCAGGCAGTCCAGCATATTGGCCTGGAACTTTTCATGGCGCTCCTTCTGGAATTCAATGGCGTCAGCACCCTCTTTAATGCCCGGATATTCAATAGCCGGTAGGGTCATGGGGGTCTGGTCTTCGGGCACAGCCACCCGGATGAGATAATCATCCGGGTCTGCCCCGGAGGATAGATCATACAGCCGGTTGAATTGCTCTTTGCTCAAGCGGTCCCGGATCACATTACCCGTGGAAATGCTGATCTGGCTGACCACCACCTCGTCGGTCCAGGATACCGGTTCCACAAGGCAGGGAACCGCCGTGTTCTCCGAGGTGTTGCGCTGCTTGACCGCAAACAGCCCACGAAGCTGGTCATTATCAAACAGGTCCAGAAGATAACTGGTCTTAAAGGATTTATCCGTACCCGTGATGTGGATATATACGGGCATATCCGTGTCAGGTGCCGTTTTCAGGCATAGTTGACAGCGTTCAATGACCTTGTCCACGCGATCTGCCTGCTGGGCCGGCATGCCGGCAAGCTCCTGGACAACCTCCTTGATGTCGTTCTGGATTTTCAAAAGCCGGTTTGTGTTGTCAAACATATGGTAAAATAAAACTCCTTGGTGCTGATTTTGTCAAAACATTAAATTCTATGGAATTTTTACAATCTGATAATTTCCGTCTTTGGCCTTGACAATTTTAAGCTCAGTATCGCCGGCTTCAATGGTCATGTCCGTGATGTCATGGCGGAAACATAAGGTGATGCTGTCCCTGGATACCATAAAAGTAAACGGGTTGAACAGGTTGACGCTGGCCTTTTCAAAGGTAGTGGCGCTGCCGTCCCTGAACGTAGCCTTAAAGCTGTCCAAAGGCTCAAACAAACGGATGATATTGGTGGTGCCGGGCGTGATGGTCACGGACTGAACCGAGAAACTGTCGTCCTTGGAGAGCTGAATCAGGGTGGTGTTGAACTGGATGGGGTCCCGCTTTAAGGAGACATTTGCCTCCTGTTCAAAGGATGATTTGGTAATCAGGTTGGACAGCACCAGACTTGTGATGGGATCGTTGGTCTGGATGCCGTATTTCCCCTTTGCATCCCCCATGAGCAATTCCCGGTGGACATTGACCTTGATCCGGTCCTGGGACAACCTGGAAAGGCCCAGGCTGTTGATCCGCTCTTTAATGATACCAAGCTGGTTGGTCTGGCCGGTCTCCGTACTGAAATAGGTCAGGGTGCTGTCCGATAGTTTCAGTTCCCCTGCCTGGCTGTCATCAAACGCATACCAGGCCATGCCCGAAGGCAGTCCTTTGTCTTCCAGCACCAGGTGTCCGATACGTTTGGGCACCAGGGTAGCGCTGCCCTGGTGGAAAAAGGCTGCAAAATCAAGATCGCCGGAACTGTTGTTCCGGGTGAGCAGGTACCAGGATTTACCGTCAAGTTTTGTGTCAATGCGAAGGGGGGTAAAGGTGTATACATTCTCCAGAAAACCCCTCATCTTGTAACTGATGCGGTCGCTGGCCATGAGTTCTGCAAAGGCGTTTTCATCCCGGATCTTTTTAAAGTCCTGGTAGCCGATCATGTTCTGCTTCATATAGTTGGAGATTTCGGTATGCTTAATGTTCAAGTCCCCGACCTTGAAATAAAAAATATTAGAGGCATACCCGGACTGCATGGTTGAATAAATCCGTGCCAGGCGCATGAATTCCGTGCCTGCAAGAACCTCCCTGCGGGAGCTGATCAGTTCATCAACCTGATTGTTATAGTTGAAATATACAAACAGAATCAGCCTGCTGCCCCGGTTCATATCCGGCTCACCTTCCTGGCGGTAATCTGACAGGGACATGGTGTGAAGCATGTCTGAGACATATTCGGTTTTTAAAAGCTTTTTAGCCACATCTTTTTGTTCCGGCGCTCCGTCATGGAGCCAGGCATGTAAATCTGGAAATACGGATTGGTAAAATCGCATCTCCGGACTGGAATCCTGGCCAATACTGCTGAGAAAGGGAACATTTTTTAACAGGTGACCATATTTGAATCCGGCCAGAACGGTCAGGGAAATAAACAGAATAGCTGAAATCCAGGGAAACCAGCGCCGTTTCATTCTGCTGATGCCCTTTTGCTTCTGGAGTAACGAAAGCAGGGCTGTTACGCGTTCCTTGCCCAAATAGGTGTCATCGTGAACCACGTTGCCCCCGTAAGCCACAAGGCTTTTCTTTTTATCCGCAGACCGGAAAAAGGCCCAAGCATACCCGATATTATCGCCTCTGGCAACACGGGCTGTCAGATAATCCACCAGGGCTTTACGTTCGGACCCGCTGAGTTTATTAAAGGATACGGGTTCCATGTCCGGGTCAAGCTCAATCTTCCCATCCACCGGAATAATACGGATTTCCATCTGGGGACCAATACTCTGGTAGCGCCGTACATCCTGAAAAAAAGTGCACTCCAAAGGGATCTGTGCCTTATAGATTAATGGACTGTCGCTGACCTTTTTAAGCTTCAGTTCAAACTCATTTAAACGGGCCATATGGGGTAATTCTCCTTAAGCAGTCTTGCTGTATTCTTTTGCAGTATCTTTTATCACTATCATCCGGATAAAGCAAAAAAGAATATCATATAAGTAACTGAAAAAACAGAGCCGAGAAAAGAAAACTATCGCGCCACATGTCTGGGATACCTGTTACCCGCCCTGAAATCAATAGCCACACCTGTATCGGACACATTTGTGTCCCAGACTTTGAGACAGATAAACCATGATTGAAATACATATTGGCAAGCCATTGGGTGCAATCCGACACTATTTTTCCAGATTCTCTAAAAAAACAGGCAGACATGTGATTTTGGAATGAATCTTGTTAATGATCTTCAAAGGCTTTCAATGGCTGACATGATTGAGCCACACTGAAATTAAAAATGGAGTAAAATCATTGACACCACAAAGTGATACCGCCGGCGATTCGGAAAAATTTGATTCCATTGTCATCAACGAAGTACAGTTGCTTCTGGCGGAAAAGCGAAC
>QKDP01000120.1 GCA_003252055.1 Desulfobacter postgatei
AATGGTCCGGGTGTCAAAGGCGGCCCGGGCAGCCTTGTGTATCCGGGCGGCAAAGGCCTCTTCACAGGCTCTGTCATCCAGGCGGGACATGATGGCACAATCGCTTTGGGCCGTGCTTTCCGAGAAGATGAATATCCGGGCAAAGTCAATGGCATTGCCGGCAAAAAGCATTTCCTTGTAAGTCAGCTTTCCTGCCACGTAAAGGTTCGTGACAGGGCTCACATCAAAGGCCAGGAAATCCTGAATGTCCCGGATCAGTTCGGTTTCCCGGGTCCGTGAAATTTCTCCCCTCAGATAGAGGGAACAGATGGACGTGGGCACATCGGTGCCGCCTCAATAGGGTTCCCAATACGCCCGCATGAGGGTGAAGCCGTGGTCCTTGAGCAACTGCCGGAAGACGGGGATTTGGGGGACGGCAGGTTGCCCATGGGTGCTCCTCCATGCGGGTTACAGGCCGGACAGGTAAGACGTCAGGTTGATTTTTTTATTGGTGATGCCCAGCTTTTTGCGGATGTGGTTTCTATAGGTTTCCACGCTGCGGTAGGAGAGGTTGAGCATTTTTCCGATCTCCTTGGAGCTTAAGCCCGTGCGGATCATATTGCAGATTTCGTTTTCCCTGGGGGTGAGGCGCTGGTGGAGTCGACAGATTTTGGTACCAAAGGAAGAGGTGAGTTGTGCGATGTTTTCTTCCAGCAGTTGCAGGTATTCTCTGTCCAGGTCCGATCCCCGGTCTTCCATTCGTTTGACCAGGGGCAGCAGCAGATTTTCCACATTGGCCAGGACCCGCTTTTCCAGGTCGACTTTTTCCTCCCGCAGTTGATTCATTACTTCCCGCAGGGCAATATTTTTTTCCTTGAGCTGCTGGTTCTGTTCCTTGAGTTTGCGCCGAGATTCCCGCAGTTCGGTTTCCGCCATTTTGCCCTCAATCGTCCGGCCGAGATGTTCGGCCACTGCATTGATCAGCGACCGTTCTTCGGCTAAAAAGACGCCCTCGTCCAGATCGGGCCGCTTTTCCAGATAGCAGACCGTGAGGATGCCAATGGGTTCACCGTAGGCGATAATTTCCGCCTGTTGTTTCCAGAAGGTGTTTTTGTAATTTTTTGTACGGAAACTCTGGTCGTTGATGAGGAGTTGGGCGCATGTGATCTCCGGGTACTGCCAGGAAGGGGGGATGATATCCACCACCTTCTGGAAGGTATCTTCCAGGGACAGTCCGGTCTGTTCCTGGATTTTAGAGATACCATACAGGCAGTTGATTTCCTTCATGCGTTCCTGGAGCTTGTGGGCCTGCTGCTTGAAGATCAGCTCCATGCGCCGGTGTTCCTGCTCCAATTGTTCCAGCTCCCGGTTGCGGCGGACCAGGGTGTCGATATCCGGCTGCTCCACGGTGTGACTCATTCCCTCCCCAGATTTTTGCAGCCGACCGGATACAGACAGGGCGGCTGATTCCAATATCATCTTGATGTAACAGGATTTTGCGGGCTATACAAGACCCTGGTCCAGCATGGCGTTGACCACCTTGGTGAAACCGGAAATGTTGGCCCCGGCCACGTAGTTGCCTTTTTCGCCATATTCGGCACAGGCGTCCACGCAGGATTTATGGATGGATTTCATGATGCCCTGCAGCCGGGTGTCCACCTCTTCCCGGCTCCAGGCCAGGCGCATGGCGTTCTGGGACATTTCCAGGCCGGATACGGCCACCCCGCCGGCATTGGCCGCCTTGCCCGGGGCATAGAGGATTTTGTGGTCCACAAAGAGGTCGACTGCGTCCGGGGTACAGGGCATGTTGGCCCCTTCGGACACGACAAAGACCCCGTTTTTAATGAGGTTGCCCGCATCTTTGCCGTTGATTTCATTTTGGGTGGCAGAGGGGAAGGCGCAGTCGGCCTCGATGGTCCACAAGGGATTGTAATCCAGGGTGGCATCTGCTTCGGTGTATACGGCTTCCGGATATTTTTCCGCATATTCCTTGATCCGGCCCCGCCTGATGTCTTTCAACTCCATGACCCAGGCCAGTTTTTGCCGGTCAATGCCTGTTTCGTCGTAGATGAACCCGGAGGAGTCCGACAGGGTGACGGCTTTGCCCCCCAGATCCAGGATTTTTTCCACGGTGTACTGGGCCACATTACCGGAACCGGAAACCAGGCAGATTTTGTCTTCCATGCTGCCATTGCGGGTGGCCAGCATTTCAGCAGCAAAATAGACGGAACCGTAGCCCGTGGCTTCCGGGCGGATGAGGCTGCCGCCCCAGTCCAGGCCCTTTCCCGTAAGCACCGGGGCGGATTCATTGCTCAGTCGTTTGTACTGCCCGAAAAGATAGCCGATTTCCCTGGCGCCCACGCCGATGTCCCCGGCGGGCACGTCGGTGTTGGGGCCGATGTGCCGGTAAAGTTCGGACATGAAAGACTGGCAGAAGCGCATGACTTCATTGTCGGATTTTCCTTTGGGGTCAAAGTCGGACCCGCCTTTTCCGCCGCCTATGGGCAGGGTGGTCAGGGCGTTTTTAAAGACCTGCTCAAAGGCCAGGAACTTGAGTATGGACAGGTTCACCGAAGGGTGGAAACGCAGCCCGCCCTTGTAAGGGCCGATGGCCGAGTTCATCTGGATGCGGAAACCGCGGTTAACCTGGACGGTTCCGGTGTCGTCCATCCAGGGTACTCGGAAAATGACGACCCGTTCGGGTTCGGCCAGGCGCTCCAGGATTTTGGCCCGGCGGTATTCGAGGTTGCGGTCCAACACGGGTTGTACGCTTTCGATCACTTCCCGGACGGCCTGGTGGAATTCTTTCTGATCAGGGTCTTTGGCGATGATTTTATTCAGTTCTTCTGACATGGTCTACCTTTCCTTTGAGATGTAAGTATTATCCTGTATGTGATTGTCTGCCTTTCCGGCATTAATGATGACACTGCGGGAATGTTTTCCATCGACTTTAATCAGCAGGGGGCGGTTCAAACGCAAATGACGGATAAAACCTTCGTCCCGGACAGTGCGGCAGCCGGCCAGTCGTTCCAGGTCGATGCGGTCGCAAGCCCCCGGATTCACGGTGATATAGGGAACGCCCCGGGCAGTGATCGTGTTGAAAAAATGGGAGCCCCGGGAGGCATCGGCATGGATGGTGCCGTCCCGGATTTCCACGATGGCGCCGGCACTGGAGATCTGCTGCCAGTCCACAGGGATGCCCAGCCAGGGATCCGATGACCCCCATCGGCCCGGACCGGCCAACAGAAATCGGCGGTTGGTTTTGGCCAGATCCGCATTGATGCGGCTGATCTGCCGTGCCATATCAGGGGTTTTACTCTTTTCAAAAGTTTCCGGGTTGACATAGACGATGTCCCGGATAGTGTCCAGGGTGCCGTTCCCCAAAGCCGAGGTGGAGACGCAGACGGCTTCGTCAAGATCTTCTTTGGTGATCAGGCTAGTGTTCCGTGGCCTGGACATGGGCCGGGCCTGGAGCAGGGAAAGTTTCCAGGGTCCGCCTGGCTTGTCGGGGAGGTCGGCGGCAAACTCCAGTTCTATTGGGCCGCCGGCATCATGCGCCAAAGCTGTCATGAGATCATTGACCAGTGCGGTAAGGGGCGGGGTCCCGTATTTTAGAACCCGGGCAAAAGTGATCACTTTAGGGCCCCGGCAGTACCAGGTATCCCGGATCCGGTCTTCGGCAGGCATATAGGTGGAGGCCAGGGCCTTGACCGGGGCCTCATTCAAGGCCTGGGACAGGTCCCGACGTTCCAGGTTGGAGCAAATGCCGAAGCGCAGAGTCTCGGGATAACCCTCCATTCTAAGGGCGTAAAAGCGATTTTGTGTTTTTTCCAGAAAATCCCGGGTGCCGGAAAATTGGGGCGTGGCCTGGGGATGTTTGGGGGAAATCCTGAAACTCTGCTCCCCCTGGGCCAAGGTCCGGCCTAAACCCAGCGCCAGGTTCAGAATACCCTCATCGGCTTTGGCATTGGCCCCGGGGTAGAAATTCAGGGAATGGGCCGTGCCCGAGATGGCTGGGTAGAAAAAGTCTCCATGCCGGCTGCCGGCAGTTTCCTGGATCAAAACGGCCATGCTGTCCCTGAAGGGGTGAACCGTTGTGCTGCGCACAAATGCCCGGGCCTTTTTATAGCAGGCAGAGGCATAAACCAGCTTGACTGCGGTGGCAAGGTGGGACAACCGGATGTCAGGGTCGGCATGGTTGTTAGGGATCATATAGGTTTTGTACAACCCGGCACAGGGATGGGCGAGGGCATCTTCCAGAAGGCTGGAGGAGCGAACGGCCAGGGGGGCACAGGTACCGGCCAGATAGGTTTCCAAATGCCGGAGAACCTCCCGGGCCAGGGGCGCGTCGATGAATGCCTGGACCAATTCCGCCAATGGGCGGCCGGTAAGTTTGGCCAGGCCGCTGTCACGGACAAAGTCGTCAAAAACGTCTGTGCAGAGGATCAGGGTGTCAGGGATGTTGACGGCCATTTCCGGATAAGCCGTTCCAAGGTCGGGGCGGCGGTTAAGGGTCTGGGCCAGAAAGGCCAGGCCCCTGGCTTTACCACCGATGGAGCCGCGTCCGATTCTGGTAAGCCCGGTAGAATTTGTTTGAACCGGATACCGCTCTTTGGGATAATTTTTTTTCTCCCGGGCCGGGCGATCAGCTGCCAGGCTGCGGAAAAACGCATGGAGGTCCCGGTCCGGATGGTTGGAATTTTTATCCAGAAAGGGGGCCGGGATGCCTTTGGCCTTTGTTTTGTTTGCACCTTCCGCACTCATGAGGAGGATGGGAAGGCCGGGTATTTCCCTGTAAATGGCTGACAGAATGTCAATGCCGGCCCCGGGTACCTCTTTTCCCTGCCAGGGGAGCCGGGTATCGGAAAGGACACAGTCAAGACGTTTTCCAAATTCACGGAACCGCTCCATGGCTGTTTCATGGGACCCGGCCAGGACAAGCCTGGGCGGCCTGACACCGGGGCAGGCCGCATCTATTCCTTTGTATACGGCAGGAAGGAAAAACGAGGTGTATTCAAGACTGTCTTCCACCAGGAGAACTGCACGGCGGGTGGTGTCCTTGCAGAGTTGATCCTCAATAAAGCGAACCATGGCATGGAAAACCTCAGGTATTCCGGACCAGATAAAAACGTGATCCGCATCCTGTTCCAAAGAGCGGGTTTTGAAGCGGCCCGGCTGCACCAGAAGGGTTACCGGCAGGCTGGGGCAAATGGTCTTGAGATGCTGTACCGTCATTCCTGTTCTGTCATCCAGGGCCTCAATTTCAATGAAAACGAGGTTAAAAGTCGTCTTGCGGAGCAGTGCGGCAGCCTCTTCCATGGAAACAGCGTGGGTGATCTTCCAGGGGAACGGGTGGATATCCGCTTTCAATCCCGGCAAATGGTAAGGGCCGGAAACAAAGAGGATTTCCCTGACTTGAAAATCGAGGGGTGTTGAATTTTCAGATCCGGTTTTTATTTTTTCGTTAAGTTTATCCATTTTTTATTCGTTTCGCCCATTTAAACGCCTTAACCACGATAGAAATGCGATGTTTTACATTTGGTCCATGGAGGACATGTTTATTTGAATATTAAAAAGAAAACAACGTGATAAAAATAAGATAAAAATGCGTATAAAATTATAGTGGCTGACTCACAGCCTGTGATGGG
>QKDP01000352.1 GCA_003252055.1 Desulfobacter postgatei
TGTGAACCAGGCCGCGGCCGGAAAGAATGGTCTGACGGGTCTCTTCTTCACGACGCAGGGTCAGGCCGGTATCTTCTTCAAGGATTTTACGCACGGCTTCATGGATTTTATCTTCGTCGCTTTTCGCCTTGGGAGAAATGGCAAAGGAGATACACGGGGGCAACGGTGCCGGAGCCGGAATCTGGATGGTTTTTCCGCCGGTCAGGGTATCCCCTGTCAGGGTGTTTTTCAGTTTTGCCACGGCCACAATGGCGCCCGGCAGCGCCCCGTTAATCTGTTTTTGTTCTTTACCTGCGATTTCAAGAAGCTGTGAAAACCGTTCCTTGGTGTCCTTGGTGACATTGAGGATATTGCCTTCCTTGCCAAGTGTTCCGGAAATCACCCGGAAAAGCGAAAGCCGGCCCGCATAGGGGTCAACAATGGTGGCAAATACAAAACCTGTGAATTCAGCGTCGGGATCAGGCGCCACTTCCACATCGTTTCCATCGGCATCCTTGGCAATCCATGCGCCACGGTCAAGGGGGGAGGGCATATAATCATTGATAAAATCAAATACCACATCAATGCCGATCATCTTGGTGGCGGATATGCAGATGGCCGGATAGAACTGGGCATCAAGAACGCCTTTCCTAAAAGCGCTTTTAATCTCCTCTTCGGTTATTTCTTCACCTTCCAGATATTTTTCAAGCAGATCATCATCAAGTTCTGCGACATTTTCAACGAATTCTTCCTTGGCAGCGGCAATTTCATCTGCCATATCTGCCGGAATATCAATTTTTGTGGCCTTGCCGTCAGCATCGTACTCAAAGGCTGTGCCGGAGACGATATTTACAAGACCTTTAAACCCGTCTTCTTTGCCGATTGGATAGCATACGGGAATGATTTTCTTTTTCAGGGATGTATCACATGCGGCAACCGCAGTGGTAAAATCAGACCGTTCACGGTCAAGCTTGTTGATAATAACAAAACCGGGCAGGTTATATTCCAGGGCAGAGGCTGCCGCTTCCTCGGTCATGGCGGAAGGTCCGCCAACACCGTCAATGACAAAAGCCATGCTGTCGGCTACAGGAAAACATGTTTTGGCAGCAGAGAAGAAATTCTGGTCCCCGGGGGTGTCCATTAATGTTACGACATGCTTTTGATGCGTATACTTAATAAATGATGTATTAATACTTTGCTGCTTTTTGGTTTCTTCGGGCTGGAAATCCATTACCGTATTTCCATCTTCAACCTTGCCAAGGCGATTTGTCACCCCGGCCTTGAACAGCATAGCCTCAGCAAGAGTTGTCTTGCCCGCACCTCCATGGCCCGCAAAAGCCACATTCCTCATGGATTTGATTTCTTCGCTCATTACGGCTCCTTTAGAATTTTAATAAAATAACAATACTCTAATAATCAAAATGAAATAAAAATAACAGATTTATTTTATTTTTTTGATTTATTTTATTTTTTTCGATAAACTAAATAAATTACGTATTCCTCATTGCCCTTGGCACCTAAAACCGGAGAGGTAACAATTCCGTTTACGTTGTATCCCCTGTCCTGGAAGAAAAGAATAATATCCTGCTTTACCCGGCTTCTGATTTCCGAATCCTTAACAATGCCGCCTTTGCCTACATTTTCCTTTCCCGCCTCAAACTGCGGTTTGATAAGCGCCAGGATATCCGTGCCGTCCCGCATGAATTTTTCCGCTGACGGGATAACGGTTTTCAAAGAGATAAAAGAGGTGTCCGCCACCACCGCATCCATGGGTTGGCCGATGGCGTCATAGGGAAGGTGGCGGATGTTGGTTCGCTCTAGGACCACCACCCGGTCATCCTGGCGAAGGGACCAGTCAAGCTGCCCATAGCCCACATCAACCGCATATACTTTTTTTGCACCGAATTTGAGCAGGCAGTCGGTGAATCCGCCTGTGGAGGCACCGATATCAAGACAAACCGCATCCTGAACAGATACGGGGAAGCTTTGAAGTGCTTTTTCAAGTTTGAGCCCGCCACGGCTGACATAGGGATGATCCTGGGCTTTGACTTCAAGGACGGCTGACGAAGCCACCTGGGTGCCGGGCTTGTCCGCCCTGATACCGTTTACCAGAACTTTTCCGGCCATGATCATGGCCTTGGCCCGGTCCCTTGAACGTATCAGGCCCTGGTCAACCAGGGCCTGGTCCAGGCGTTTTCTGGCAATTCTATTCTTCACGGCACAACTTCAATCCCGCGGCCACAACAGCCCGGGCATCAATGCCGTAATCTTTTCGAAGTTCATTCTGGCTGCCGTGTTCCACAAATTCATCGTTAATTCCCACCCGGTTCACACGGCATCCAAAAACTGCGTTATCACTGATCAGTTCAAGAATGGCTGATCCAAAACCACCCGCCAGCACATGTTCTTCAACGGTTACCACATTTTTGATCTTCCCGGCAAGATCAAGAATCAGATCCGCATCCAAGGGCTTAACAAACCGGGCATTGACCACGGTGCTTTCAATGCCGTTGGCAGATAATTGTTCTGCTGCATCCACGGCATCATTCACACAGCGTCCAATACCGATGATCAAAA
>QKDP01000199.1 GCA_003252055.1 Desulfobacter postgatei
TATCTGTGGCAAAAAGGCATCAGGGTTCATCAATGCTGTTTTGCGCAATATATCCAGGTCTCACAAAAATATTGCCCTGCCCTGTTCCCATAAAAATTTACCCGGACACCTTGCTGCTGCCTTTTCCATACCATCCTGGCTTGGTAAACGGTGGGCAGCAAGATATGGAAAAGAAAAGACACTGGCACTTGCCGGTGCTTTGATGGATTTGCCCCCGTTTACACTCAGGGTCAACCCGATGAAAACCAGCCGGGAAGAATTGATGGCAAATTTTGAACACGCAGGCATCAAAGCCCAAACAACACGGTTCAGTCGATTAGGACTTCAGGTTCATACATCCGGCATTGCCATACCTGATTTGCCCGGATTTAATGAAGGCCTGTTCCAGATTCAGGATGAAGCAGCCCAGCTTGCCGTACAACTTTTAGGCCCCAAGCCCCGGGAAAATATTCTGGATGCCTGTGCAGGCCTTGGCACCAAAACCTGCCACATGGCCCTTGAAATGGAAAACAAAGGGAACATCATTGCCAATGATACCGGCGAAAACAAAGCCGGCCGCCTTGCCAGCGAAGCCCTTCGCCTGAACATTGATATAATTGGCACCACCCATGTGGACATGGCAAAGGCCGGGTTCAATGATTTTTCATCCTATTTTGACCGGGTGCTTGTGGACGCCCCGTGTTCCGGCTTAGGTGTCCTTGCCAGAAACCCGGACACCCGTTGGAAAAGGACATTAAAGGATATTTTGCGCATGGCGGCCCTGCAGAAAAAAATCCTTAACGGTTCCGCCAATGTGGTGGCACCCGGCGGCGTGCTGGTATACGCGGTCTGTTCCTGCGAACCCGAAGAGACAACCCAGGTGGTTCAACGGTTCTTAGACAAAAGAAAAGATTTTTCCCCGGATTTTTCAGGGTTTGAAGCGCGTCTGCCGTTTTTCTGCGAATCCGGATGTAAAACATTTGAAAAAACAACCTTTCCTGACCATCTTGACATGGATGGTTTTTTCATGGCCAGGATGCGACGCAACTAATAGGAGACAATTATGACACTGATCGCCCCTTCCATTCTCTCTGCTGATTTCACCCGTTTAGGAGAAGAGGTCAAAGCGGTTGAAAAAGCAGGCGCAGACTGGATTCACATTGATGTCATGGACGGACAGTTTGTACCCAACATTTCCTACGGCCCCATTGTTGTGGAAGCGTGCAAACGTGCCACAGATCTGGTGCTGGACGTACACCTGATGATTGAAACCCCGGATGCCAGGATTCCGGATTTTGCCAAAGCAGGGGCCGACTGCATCAGCGTCCATGCCGAAGCATGCCCCCATCTGCACCGCAGTCTGCAACTGATAAAAAGTTTAGGATTAAAGGCCGGCGTTGCCCTGAATCCGGCCACGCCGCTGTCATCCATTGAATATGTCATTGATATGCTGGATTTTGTCCTGATCATGAGTGTCAATCCCGGTTTCGGTGGCCAGACGTTCATTGACTCCAGTTTAAATAAAATCACCGCGTTGTCCAAAATGCTGTCTGATGCATGCTCCAATGCCCTTATCCAGGTGGACGGCGGCGTAAACAATGATACCATGGAAGCCGCCACAAGGGCTGGTGCCCGTTGTTTTGTGGCAGGTTCTGCCATTTTCAACACGCCTGACTATCAAAAGACCATCGACAGGCTTCGCAAGCTTTCTGAAAAAGGCAAGAAGTGAAGACCTTAACATTGCCGAGGCGGCACAGAAAGGATTTCTTTCTGTCGGCATTCATTAGGATATTTTAATATGAGTACCCCCCAAGACCCGGGCCCGTTGCCCCTGGGGAAGATGATTGATTATCAAATTGTCCTGGTCTTAAGCCTGGTTCATTTTACTGGAGATTTCTACTCATCCTTTTTCACCCCTTTGCTGCCGGCATTCCAGGCCAAGCTGTATCTTAGCCTGACTCAGGTCGGCCTGATTACCGGAACCGTGCGCTTCTTATCCTTTGTGGTGCAGCCGGTGGTGGGGTATATGGCTGACAGGTACGAAACCCGCTGGTTTGTGCTCACCGGATTGTTTTTGGTCTTTTTTGTCATTCCATTTTCGGGCATTGCACCCAATTACTGGATATTGCTTACCACGCTGTGTCTGGGTTCTGTGGGTTCCTCCATGTTTCATCCATCCACTTCGGGTCTGGTGAATGTGTATGCCGGAAACCGGGCAGGCTTTGCACAGTCTATTTTCAATACCGGCGGAACCATGGCCTTTGCTTTGGGTCCTGTGTTCATCACCTGGTATGTAAGCCGGTTTGGTCTGTCTGCCATGCCCTGGACCATGCTTTTGGGTCTTATGTCCTTTATATTCTGCCTGAAGTATATGCCCAGGCCCGTATCCGAGAATATGGCAGGATTAGGGTTTATCAACAGTTTGAAGCACACCTTTGGAAAGGTGTATAAAACAATTTTTTTAATCTGGCTGGTCATGGTGCTGCGGGCGGTTGTGGGCCAGACATTTTTAACCTTCATGCCCATTTACCTGACCCATCACGGCCATGCTCTGCCCTCTGTGGGCGTGATCATTGCGCTTTTCACCATTGCCGGGACCCTGTCCGGACTGATTGCAGGCTATTGCGCAGACCGGTTCGGATTCACGCCTGTCTTTTTTCTGTCATATCTGCTCATGCCGCCAACCCTTTTGATGTTTTTATACATGCCGGGGTTGGGAGCATACGCGGGATCATTTCTTTCCGGCTTTTTTGTGCTTGCCCCCATGCCGTTAGGCGTGGTCATGGCCCAGAAGCTTGCGCCCGGATCCAGGGCCATGGCAGCCAGTCTTATGATGGGACTGGCCTATGGGCTTGGCGGGGTGATTGCCCCGGGAATCGGCTGGCTGGCAGATATTTTCGGACTGACTATTGTCCTTAAAGGTATCGCATTTATCCCACTGGTCTGCCTTGTACCCATTGCACTGTTCCCAAAAATAAAGTAGGCATTCGATCCATGCCGGATGTTGTTTTAATTGCCCCGCCCATCCAGGAATTTTACCTGACAAAAAAGCGCACCATCCCCTATGGGCTCGCCTGTATTGCCAAAGAACTTGAACAGGCCGGGTTTTCGTGCACCATCATTGATGCCCTTGCCAGGAATAAATCAAAAATCATTGAATACCCGGAAAATTTTAGTCACCTGATTCCCCATTACGGGAAAACCGATATTACGTTTTTCTCTTTATTTCACCATTACAGACACTTTGGCTGCAGTTTTGAGCATATTGCCAATCTGGTCAGGCAGGAAAAACCTTTTTTAGTGGGCATATCTTCCTTGTTCACCCCCTATTGGAGCCAGGCTCTGGACACGGCAAGGGCGGTGAAACGGTTCTGGCCCAAAACCTTTATTGTACTGGGCGGCCACCATGTCACCCAGTTTCCCCGAAAATGCTTTGAAAACGACGACATTGATTTTATCATTCAGGGAGAGGGCGAGGCGCCAATGGTGCAGCTTACACAGCTGCTAAAAAGCCAAGCCCCCGGTACGTTACCGCCAGCAGATGATTTAAAACAAATCAGCGGTATCGGTTTCAGACAGGGAAATGATATCGTGCTTAATCCGCCGGCCTGGGCTGCTTCTCCCCATGGGCTTGACCAGAATGCTTTGGATAAGATTGACTGGCACTTTTACCAGCGCAATAAAAAAGCAGCCATCACCATTGTGGCCTCCAGGGGGTGTCCTTTTTCCTGTTCCTATTGCGCCGTGTCTGCATCAAGCAATCATGCGGATTTTCGAATGCGCCCGGTTGAAGATGTTCTTGATGAAATTAAACTGCAGGCAAGGTCTAAACAGATCGGGTTCATTGATTTTGAGGATGAAAACTTAACCCTTAAAAAATCATGGGTACTGCCACTTTTGGACGGCATCCAACAGATATTCAAGGGACAGGAAATTGAACTGCGCGCCATGAACGGACTTTTCCCCCCATCCCTTGACACAGAGATCCTGACAGCCATGAAAGCCGCCGGGTTCAAAACCCTGAACCTGTCCGTGGGCTCTTTCAGTGCAACCCAGTTAAAGCGCTTTAAACGCCCGGATGTCAGAGATGCCCATGACAGGGTGCTGGATATCGCCAAGGATTTGGATATGGATTGTGTCTCTTATCTTCTTGGGGCCGCGCCCGGTCAGACAGCGGCCACCACCTTAAATGACCTTTTGACACTTGGGGCTCGAAGAACCATTGCCGGTCTGTCCATTTATTATCCGGCCCCGGGCAGCGCGGATTATGCCCTGTGTGAAAAACAGCTGTTGCTGCCCCATGATTTTACCTTAATGCGCTCCACAGCCTTGCCAGTGGCAGATACCACCTCCAGGCTTGAAGCTGTAACACTTTTACGCCTGGCAAGAATCTTAAATTTTCTTAAATCCTGTGTGGACCAAAATGGTGTTTTGCCTGAGGCTATAGATACCGGTGAGGTTTTAGAAATTGAAAACAGCTGCCATGGGAAAATGGATAGATACAAAGCCAGCATCCTTTTAATCCGCCTGTTTTTCACCGACGCCATTCCCAGGGGAATGGATCATGAGGGACATATTTACCATCATCCGCACAGTACGGATTTATGTAAAAAATTCCTCCAAGAGCTTTTAAATATTAACCTGTGCGGCGCTGTCCGGTCTTCTTTTCCCCATTCATAAAAGACGGTTTTAATATCGTTGACGGGTTATTTTTTACATGGGATTGCCCTCCTGCAAACGCCAAACGCAAAACAGCCCTTTCCAGTCAAGGAAAGGGCTGTTTTAATTTACATCACAAAACGGATGTCAGCGAAGGAAAATCCTTAACTTACATCTTGGTGCCTTCTGCATGGCTCTGCAGCTTAACCTCAACCTTCTCGGTCAGGCTGGCATAGTATTCTCTGAGGATAACCAGAACTTCTTCACGGCCGAAGTGATCAACAACAGGTTGGTTGTTGGACAGGGCGTGACGCAGTTTGGTACCGGAGAGGATAACACGGTCGTCTTTGCCATGGGGGCAGGTTCTCATGGAAGCCATGCCGTCGCATTTGTGGCAGTAGAAGGTCCAGTCAATTTTCAGCGGTTCGCACAGCAGACGTTTGCCGTCATCTTCTGGCATGGGGATGGTATCAAAAATTTCCTGTGCTTCAAACAGGGTGTAGAAGTCACCAACGCCGGCATGGTCACGGCCGATGATCATTCTGTTAACACCGTAGTTCTGACGGAAGGTGGCATGCAGCAGGCCTTCACGGGGACCGGCATATCTCATGTCAAGGGGATATCCGCCGTTAATAACATGCTCAGGTACAAAGTAACCCTTGATCAGGGTGTCGATGCATTTGATACGTACTTCTGCAGGGATATCGCCGGGTTTCAGGTTTCCGATCAGGGAGTGAATCAGAACGCCGTCACATACGTCAAGGGCGATCTTGCACAGATGCTCATGGGATCTGTGCATGGGGTTTCTCAGCTGCATGGAAGCAACGTTGGCCCAGCCTTTTTCATCCATGATAGCCCGGGTTTCTTTGGGGGTCAGATAAACGCCTTTGAATTTTTCGGGGAACTCGCCTTCGGAGAGTACTTTTACAGGACCTGCCA
>QKDP01000116.1 GCA_003252055.1 Desulfobacter postgatei
GCCTGGCGGACCTGGCCGCACACTTCATACGCCTGGCCAAGGTCTGCATGGAATATGACAGTGTCTGGGGATTTTTTTATGTTTTTATCCAGATAAGCAATGGCCCTGTCTGTCTGTCCGGTTCGGATATATAGCTGGGCAAGACCGTGGATGGCCGGAATAAATCCGGGCACGTCCTTTAATGCTTTAAGAAAATATTTCTGGGCCCGGGGATAGTTGTGCTGTTCCATTTGTGCCCACCCGATATTGGCCAATGGGTAGTGGGGGGTGGGGTAGGTGATATCTTCAAGAACCTTCTTGAATGTCTTTATGGCGATGTCCCATTTTTCATCCCGAAGATAAGCTGCACCAAGATTGTTCAGGGCCTCGGTGTAATCGGGCTTGAGAGTCAGTGCTTTGTTAAAGGCCTGGATGGCCATATCATTTCTTTCTTTTCCCATATAGGCCAGTCCCAGGCTGTTTTGAATATATGGGTCGTCCGGCGAAATTTTTTCTGCTTCAAGCTGTTTGTTTAATGCTGCCGTATAGTTCCCCTGGGCCTGGAATACATCGCCCTCTTTCTTGATGGCCTGGGCGATTTTGTTTTGTTTCTGGGTCTGCAACGTTGAGGTGCAGGATGCCATGAAAGCACAGATACAAACCAGGATAAACAGTTTTGTTTTCATCGGACCGGCTCCTTATTTAAGCATAATCACATCTTTTTGGGGGACCAGGTAAGGCTCGCACAGGTAAAATCGGCCATCGTAAGTAAAAAGGGAATACTCTTTTAAAACTGGTTTTCACCCCCGTTGCCGAAAAAGAGGCGCAAGGGGTGAAAATCAGTATTACCAGGATAACAACGCGTTTTATTATGATGGCCCGGAAAGAGGACATAAATCAAAGTCCTAAACGGGCGGCGATTTTTTCTGATACATCCTTTACGAATTTCTGGAACTGGGATGACCCAAGGGGCTTTTCCTGGGACGGAATCAATTCGGGATCATCGGGTGAAATAAAATCCGGTAAATTGATAAACCGGCTGTCAGATGAAATGCCGTAGGCGTCAGCCAGTTCACCCTTAAAATACAGATCCTGGAAACCGGAAAATTTAATGGCATGTGCCGTGGCATCCAGAATTACGGTTTCGCTCTCATCCACGATATTCAATGCCTTTGCCTGGACCATCCCCGCAAGACACTCGCCTCCCTGGGTACAGGCGATATGCCCGTTCTGGTTGGCCGTAAGCTGCCAGTCCATGATCTGCTGTTCTTTTACCTGGACCACAAAAACATTTCTGTGGCCGCTGGCCGCATCATATTCCCGGGCGATCTGGATCACCCTTGGCATGGATACGGGATTTCCGATCATGGCTGCCTGAGCCACACTTGGCTGGGTCTGGACCGGCGTAAATTGACGTTTGCTCTCATCGGGTTCAAGATAGTATCTGTATACCGGGTCGGCATGTTCGGACTGAACCCCGATGATCTTTGGCAGTTTATTGATAATACCGGTATTGTAAAATTTTAAGAAACCGTTCATAACCGCTGAAATATTTCCGGCATTGCCAATGGGCACCATGACCACTTTTTTATCCATATCCCAGTCAAAATCCTGGGCAATTTCATAGGAGTAGGACTCCTGTCCCAGTATCCGCCAGGCGTTTTTGGAGTTAAGCAGTGCAACGGGATAGCTTGAGGACAGATGCTCCACAACTTTCATGCAGTCGTCAAAAACCCCTGGGATTTCAAAAACCCTGGCGCCGCTTCCCAAAGGCTGGGCCAGTTGGGCAGAGGTGACTTTCTTATGGGGCAGAAGTACGGCTGATTTTACTTTAGACCCCAGATAAGAGGCATAAAGGGCTGCCGATGCCGAGGTGTCACCGGTGGAGGCGCATACCGAGATCACCTCGGAAACAAATCCCTGGTCAATAAGATATTTTATGCTGGACAGGGCAGAGGCCATGCCTCTGTCTTTAAACGAGGCTGAAGGGTTCTGTCCGTCGTTTTTGTAATAAAATTTTAACCCGGTTTTTTCCTGGAGCCTGGTGTTGGCCTCCACCACCGGCGTATGCCCTTCACCCAGATAGATAATGGATTCAAGGGGGATGCTGGGGCCGATGAATTCGTGGTACCGGTAAATCCCTTTAAGGGAGGGGATCTTAAGCATTTTTCGGTAATCAAAGATCCTCTGCCAGGTTTCGCCTGAAATGGCATTGAGCTGGTCTTTGTTCCGATCATGGATCAGCAAGACCTCATTACAAGCGGGGCATACGTATAAAAGTTCTTCAATACCGTATTCCGCACCGCAGCCAAGGCATTTATAGTACATTTCCCCCTTGGGCGAGGGGATGATATGCGGCCTGATATCCTCAGGAAATAAATTAAGATTCACGTTCAATGACTTCTAACCCTCCCATATACGGTACCAGCGCTTTGGGCACGTTGACGGTTCCGTCTTTCATTTGATAGTTTTCAAGAATTGCTGCAAAGGTCCTGCCCACGGCCAGACCTGATCCATTCAGGGTGTGGCAGAACTCAGGTTTTTTGGCGTTTTCCCGTCTGAACCGGATGTTTGCCCGTCTGGCCTGAAAATCAAGACAGTTTGAACATGAGGAAATCTCTCTGTATTTATCCTGGCCGGGCATCCACACTTCAATATCATAGGTTTTAGTGGCGGAAAATCCCAGGTCCCCGGTGCACAAGGTGACCACCTGGTAGGGCAGTTCCAGGCGTTGGAGAATATCTTCCGCGTTGGCCAGCAATGATTCAAGCTCATCAAATGATGTTTCAGGAGAGGTAATTTTCACCATTTCCACCTTGTTGAACTGGTGCTGGCGGATCAGTCCTTTGGTGTCTTTGCCGTAGGAGCCTGCTTCGGACCTGAAACAGGGAGTAAATGCCGTGAACTTCATGGGCAGGTTGGATTCATCCAGGATTTCCCCGGCCGGGATGTTGGTCATGGGCACCTCTGATGTGGGAATCAGGTAGTAATCCCAGCCCTCAAGTTTAAAAAGATCTTCTTCAAATTTAGGCAGCTGGCCCGTGCCGGTCATGGTTTCCCTGTTTACGATAAACGGCGGTAAAACTTCCTTATACCCGTGTTCGCTGATGTGAATATCCAGCATGAAGTTAATTAAAGCCCGTTCCAGGCGAGCGCCTGCGCCCATATACAAAGGGAATCTGGATCCGGCAAGTTTTGCGGCACACCTGAGATTGAGGATGCCTAAGTCTTCGGCGATGTCCGCATGGTCCTTGATCTGAAAATCAAAGGAACGGGGCGTACCCCACGTCTTTTCAAGCCGGTTTTCAGTGTCATCCTTTCCCATGGGGACATCTTCATGGGGCAGATTGGGAATATTAATAAGGAACGCCTTGATCCAGGCCTCCAGTTCATTGAGTGCTTTGTCCATTTCCTTAATTTGCTCAGAAACGCCTTTCATTTTATTTATGCTTGGTTGGGCGTCCCGGCCGGATTTCTTCATTTGGGCAATTTCATCAGAAACAGTATTTCTCAGGTGGCGTAACTCCTCAATATCAAGTAAAAGGGCTTTTCTTTTTTTCTCATTTTCAAGAAACGAGGAAAAGTCAATATCTGCCCTGCGTTTTTTCATGGCCTGGACAACAGTGTCCAGGTCGTTTGTAATCAATCTGATATCAAGCATTTTTGATTTTTGTCCTGCATGATTATAGGGTTGAAGGGTGGCTGGTTATAATATTTTCACAATTGTATTCAGATAACATGGGCCATGTAAACAGTCAACGATTATTGCCGGTTGACAATTGTCCGGCAGTGTATAATATTTCCCAAAAACTTTATTGTGCAATAATCAAGGAATGCGATTATGGATGAGACCAAAAGCGGTAAAAACAGTGTGTTAAGCCAGGTGGCTGAACGTATGAACGCCCTGTCCCCGGAGCAGATTGAAGAAAAATACAATATTATTGAAAATAAATTGTTCGAATTTGCAAATTTTTTAGAATCCCATCAGGTATTCCTATACCCACCCGGAAGTAAGGAAATTCCTACGGAAAACATCATTCGAAAAGCCATGGAAATCGAGAAAAGTATTATTCTTCCGGTATTTACGGATGTTAAAAATACTTTCCTTTTGTATAAAATCAGTCATTTTGACAAGGATCTGGTGCTCAACGCCCACGACATGCTTGAGCCCAATCCGGAGCGGTGCAAGAAAATAGCCCTGGATGATGTGGATATTGCCATTATCCCGGGCCTGGCCTTTGATGACAAGGGCGGGCGCTTGGGGTTCGGGAACAACTACTATTCAAAGCTGATCACAAAATTGCCTGAAACCTGCCGTAAGGTCGCTTTGGCTTATGAGGAGCAGATTGTTGACCAGATTCAGATGGAATCAAGAAAATATACGGTGGACATTATTATTACCGATACCCGGGTAATTTATAAAATATAGTAATTTTATACATTACCAAGTGAATGCCTGAACGCCTTCAGGTCTTCGGCTTTTCCCATGACAATCAGGGTGTCCCGGGGGTGGATTATGGTTTCAAAATGGGGGGCAAACACCATGTGGCCTGACTTTTCTTTGATTGCGATGATGATCAGGTTGTAATTCTGCCGAATACCGGAATCCTTAAGCGGTTTTCCTGTATAATCCGATGTCTCCGGTACAAAGGCTTCTTCAATCTGTATGGCATCGCTTTCCCGGGACAGTGCTGTGTTCAGAAAATTGGAAACCGTAGGGCGCAACAGTTTCAATCCCATGGAAACCCCACCAACATCATAGGGGGATTCCACCTGGTTTGCGCCGGCCACATAGAGTTTCTTTCTCACCATGGTGCTTGCTGCCCGGGCCATAATATAGATGTCGGGATTGAGCTGTCTGGCTGTGAGTACCAGGAATACATTTTCCGTATCCGCTGAAAGGGCTGCCACCAGCGCCCTTGCCCGTTTGATTCCGGCTTTTTCAAGAACCTCCTCATTTCCGGCATCTCCGATGATATAGTGGAGTTTATCTTTTTCCAGGATATCTTTCTTCTCTTCACTTTGTTCCACCACAACGATGTCCTTGGTATCTTCGGACACAAATTTGCACAGAACTCTGCCGATGCGACCGTAGCCACAGACAATGTAATGGTCCTTCAATTTTTTTATTTTGTTGTCCAAACGCTGTCTCCCCAGCATGTTTTTAATTTCACCGTCCACCACCGAACTGATGAAAATGCCGCCCAGGTATAGAAAGTACCCTACACCTGTAAATATCAGAAAAATGGTGAACAACCGTCCGCCTTCGGACATATCGTGGATTTCCGAAAACCCCACCGTACTCAGGGTAATGGCCGTCATATAGGCGGCATCTAGTATACCCCAGCCTTCGATGGTCATGTACCCGGCAGTGCCGAGTATAAAAAACAGGGCCGCGATAAATACGCTTATCTTCATTTTTGAAGTTTTATCCATGGTTTTTTATTTACTTTTACTGATGCCCAAATGCAAGGGAAAGATGAAAGGCGGCTAATTACCATAACGGCTTTGATTCCGGGCTTTAAACCCGAGAAAACTTCCGTCCGGGGTGGATCAGCTGGTGGCCACCCATATTAAAGTGTATGCTATCCAAAATTTAATTTTCCTTTTCCACAATATTCTGCAACAATAACGCCCATCACATGGCCAATAGCGATGGCATAAGGGATGAAACGCAAGCAGAGGAGGTACGACGATGAAACGCTGGATTTTATTGTTGATGGTAGCGATAGGGTCGATGACCGGGATAGCCGGGGCGACGGACACGGTTCCCGGCTCCGAAATTCGGTTTGCCGTTTTCTCGGACCCGCATGTATATGACAGTCGTCTGGGTACGACGGGCGCAGCGTTCGAGCAGTATCTTGCCGAGGACCGCAAGATGATCCGGGAAAGCGAGGCAATTCTGGCGGCCACGGTCGACCGGCTGATCGAAGAAGATGTGGATTTTGTGCTCGTTCCCGGAGACCTGACCAAAGACGGCGAGCTGGACAGCCACCTCCTGTTCCAGCAGTATGTCCAGATTTTGGAAGACCAGGGTATTGCGGTTTTTCCCATCTGCGGCAACCATGACATCAACAATCCAGTGGCATTCACCTACGATGGGGAGGACACGATGCCGGTGAAAAACACGACCCCACTGGCCTTTCGCCTGCTTCACCGGAACAATGCATACGGTCGGGCCATCTACAAGGATTTATGGTCCCTCAGCTATGTGGTCGAGCCCGTCGAAGATCAAGATCTGTGGATTGTCGCGATCGATTCCTGCAAGTACCGGCAAAATGACGAATATCCGGAAACCGACGGCGCCATCTCCTGGGCTACCCTTCGATGGCTGAAGGGCGTTATGGCCGACGCGGCTGCCCAGGGCAAAACGGTGTTTGCGATTATGCATCACGGCGCGCTCGAACATTTTCCAACGCAATCCCTGATTTTTGATGAATACGTCATCGACAACTGGCGGATCGTCTCCAAGCAGCTTGCCGAGATGGGAATCAATGTGGTGTTCACCGGGCATTTTCATGCCCAGGACATGGTGGGCAAAAGCTGGACAAACGATGATGGTTCCGAGACATTTCTGTTCGACATTGAGACCGGTTCCTTGGTTTCGCCCCCCGAATTCGGCTCACCTTATCGATTGGTCACCTATCGTCCAGATGCGCATACCTTGTCTATCGAAACCCACCACATCACCGAGATCGACTACGACACCGGCGGCGTTCCCTTTCCGGAATACGCGTCCGCGTACCTGGATGACGGGATATTGGGAATTTCCACGAGCATGCTCACGGAAATGTTCGGGCTTTCCGAAGGGGATGCGGTAGAACTGGCGCCCTACACAACCAAAGCCCTTCTGGCCCATTACAAGGGTGACGAACAGATCGAC
>QKDP01000115.1 GCA_003252055.1 Desulfobacter postgatei
CTTGACGCAAGTTCATATAATGATATCTATTTGAAATTATGGCCATTTCCCCAAACGATTCGGCAACAGACATAAGAACGATATATTCAATATAAATATAGATGGTTATAAAATATCAACTTGCTCTAAGTGGATAGCCCGTTTAAACAATTAATAGAAAGGAGCCCCTGTCATGCGTGAAGTAAGGAGGTCGATGCGCTTATTATCTACAGTTTTGGTTTTTATTACACTTGCTTGTTCAAGCATTTTTATATCTCCCTTGTATGCTAAGAATTTTAAGGAGATGGTCGTTTTCGGCGATAGCCTAAGTGATACCGGCAATCTCTATACCTTCTATTCTACCAATTACGATATAACATTTCCGGCAGCACCATATTCGCCTGGGCGATTCTCTAATGGACTGGTGTGGGTTGAATATCTTGCTGACCTGATGGATGTAAAAAGGCCAACGCCAAGCATTGAAGGTGGAACAAACTATGCTTGGGGAGGGGCTAAAACAGGATATTCTAGTAATGATAATAATCCCGTCGATGGGAATGCACTCTATATTGGAGAACAAATTGATAGCTTTCTGTCGTCTAATGATCCGGAAGCGGACGAACTTATTATTCTATGGGCAGGAGCAAATGATCTCTTCAGCGTGGGTGTACCAACCGGTCAGATAGTAGATAACATTATTGGCCATATAAGGACTTTGGCTTTAAACTCTGACCATAAGGCCCAAAAATTGCATTTTATGGTCGCTAATTTACCGTCTCTGGGGCATACTCCAAAAGTTCAATGGTTATCTTTTTTGTCATCTTTGGTAAATCCCAATTTCGATTTAGCAAGGTATGTTGATGACCTGTCGGTAGATTTTAATGATATCTTAGACAGCGAGTTGAAGAAATTAAAAAAAGAATTGAAGAAAGATTATTCAATAAAACTTATTCTTTATAACCTTGATGTTTATAGTTTATTCCAAGAGATACTTGATGACCCAAAATATGGCTTTACGATGGATGTTGATCCTGAGACGGATGTTTATAAGACGGTTAGGGGAGCAATAACAATAGTGGAACCAGAAACAGAACAGATAAAGTTGTTTCGCTATCCACTTGATGTAGCAACAACTGACCCTGAATACGGTTATGAATATTATCCCGTAGATCCAGATGTCTCTCTTTTTTTCGACGACATGCATCCGACAACCGTAGCTCATGAATTTATTGCAAAAAGGGCGTTAGAAATAATTACTGAAGATGAAGATTAGAAATGAAAATAGCCAGAAAATAGAAATAGTTTAAAAAAATATGGTTAGTTAAATCTCATAGGAGATTATAAATGAGGAAGGGTGAACCCACCCTTCCTTTTCATTTTTTTCTATTACGATTTTCATAATAAATCCATTTCTACAATATCAAAAGTGATATCCTCAATTTAATACATTGGTACGTTATGATCCGTATGAGCCGTTGTAAATTGACATGAAACTGCAGGCACGTTCCATGCGATTCCCCTGGGGCCTTACAAGTTAATTCTTTACAAGAATGTTTATCTCTCTTATATTTTCAAGACATATTGACTTACCTTGGTAGCATAATTTCATTACAGGAAATTTCATGGATTTTCGTAATATTGAGTCGTTCCTAGGCGTTGATGCATTGGAAGAACTTGAAGGCAATCCGGCAGGCAGGTGATATGGCTGACGCATATTCCATACTTGTGGTTGACGACAACCGGTTGAATCTTAAATTCATTGAAAAGGTGCTGACCAAGGAGGGGTATATTGCCTTTTTGGCGGACAATGGACCTGATGCCAGGCGTATCGCTGCTCAAGAACATCCGGACCTTATCCTGCTGGATATTGAAATGCCTGGTGAGGACGGGTTTGAAGTTATTAAGAAACTTAAAAATGATTCGGCCACTGTCACCATTCCTGTCCTTTTTTTAACGGGTGTGTCCAAGGTGGATGTCAAGCTCAAGGGGTTTGAACTTGGGGCTGTGGATTATATACTTAAGCCTTTTCATCCCCAGGAAGTCCTGGCTCGGGTGCGTATTCATCTCAAACTTTCCATTGCCACCAACTCCCTGGTGCGGGACCAGGCCAGAAAGTTGCGTGAGGTAAGCCGGGCCCAGACCGCCATGCTGCCCAGGCCCGAAGACTTTCCCGATGCCGGGTTCAGTGTTTTTTACCGGCCCCTGGAAGAGGCCGGCGGGGATTTTTATGATATTTTAAATATTTCAAACCAGATCACCGGATATTTTCTGGCGGATTCCTCGGGGCATGACATTGAGACTTCGTATACCACCGCATCTGTCAAAGCGCTTCTGGCCCAGAACTGCACCCCGGTATATTCGCCCAGGGAGAGCATGAAAATGATCAATGACGTGCTTGTGGAAATTCTGCCCGGGGAAAAATATCTCACTGCATGCTACATGCACCTGAATCGCGGCACCAGGGTCATGACTCTGGTAAATGCCGGCCATCCCCCTGTGATTTACATGCCCAAGGGGAAAAAACCTTTTTTTATCAAAGCCCAGGGCGACATTCTGGGCATGTTTGCCGATGCTACCTTTGGCATAAAACAATTTACAGTAAATGAAGGGGACCGATTTTTTGTCTATTCAGATGGCCTGGTGGAATCCGCAGAAAAGAAAATATCATGGGCAGCAGGGGTGCGGGGGCTTTTATCCATTTTTGAGGGGGTGGACAAGATTGACCTTTCCGATGTCCCGAACACATTGATTTCCCGCCTTTTTAATGGCGATCCGATGCCCGAGGATGATATCGTTCTTTTATGCATTGAGGTGTAATGATGCCTGATATCCTGGATTTTTATGAAATCAAAGAGGAGAAAGATCGTGTCTTCATACGGTTTTCTTCCACCATGGAACATATTGATACGGCCTGTGCCGCAGTGCTTCTTTTCCTTAAATCCAGGGGGGCAAAATTTTTTCCCCATCTGTTTGCCGTAAATTTAGGCATGCGCGAGGCCATGGCAAATGCCGTGCGCCATGGAAATAAATACGATAAGGGTAAACTGGTTTCCATGGAGCTGGACATTAGCCGGGATCAGTGGATTCGTATAAAGATTTCCGACCAGGGACCGGGTTTTGAATGGGTGCAAGTCCAGGACCAGGTGGCACCTGATGAGGCTGACCACGGCAGAGGCATTAGTATCATGAGAACCTATTTTGACCGTTTCCGCTATAATGAAAAGGGCAATACCCTCTATCTTGAAAAACGTATCTTGTAATAAAATTAATTTCTCATTAACACAATTCTAACCAATTCCTAATGATTTCGGGGTAAAAAACTAACATTACTTATCCTTGAAACTTTATAAAAAATATGAAGGACGTTTATGACCACCAATCTTATCCGGGCCATGCACAAAATCAAAAAGGAGGTTCTATCCCTTGGTGCCATGGTGGAAGACCGGTTCAAAAAAGCCATATATGCTGTCAAGACAAACGATCTTGGGCAGGCCATCCAGATCATTGAAACCGATTACCTGGTGGATGCCCAGGAGATTGAGGTCGAAGAGGAATGCCTGAAAACCCTGGCCCTGTATCAACCTGTGGCAACGGACCTCAGGCTGATTGCAGCCGTGATCAAGATCAATAATGACCTTGAACGCATTGCCGACTATGCCGTGAACATTTGCCGGCGGTTTAAAACAGGTGGCAAGAGTGCAAATTTCTTTCAATATGACTATACCGCCATGGCCGAACAGGCGGCAAAAATGCTTAAACTCAGTTTGGATACCCTTGTCAGCCTGGATGGAAATCTCGCATATAAAGTCATAGAGATGGACGAGGAGGTCAATGCCATGCGCAATGAGGCCTACAGTGTCATGAAGGATGCCATACGCAAGAATCCGGAAAAGGTTGAGGAAATTATCAATATGTATCTTATTTCAAGGCATATCGAACGGGTGGGTGATCACACTAAAAATATTGCAGAGGAAGTCATTTACCTGATAGAAGGCGAGATTATCCGCCATTCCTGAATTCTAACGATAAAGTAACACGGAAATAAAAAATGTCCAAAGAGACCATATTGATTGTTGATGATGAGGAAGACATTCTTGAATTGATCAAATTCAATCTCAAAGGCGAGGGCTATAATATACTTCAGGCCATGACCGGGGAGGAGGCCATTAAAATTGCCAAACAGTCCGGCCCTGATCTCATAGTGCTGGATCTTATGCTGCCGGGCATTGACGGGCTTGAAGTCACCAGGTATCTGAAAAACAACGATGCCACCACGAATATTCCCATTGTGATGCTCACGGCAAAGGGCGAGGAATCCGACATTGTCACCGGTCTGGAACTTGGGGCCAATGATTACATATCCAAGCCTTTCAGTCCAAGGGAGCTTACTGCACGGATTCGCGCCATCCTGCGCCGCCGCCAGAAAAACGCTGCCGAAGCCCCGGTTCGTGTTCGCCAGGAAGGGGATATGGTCATTGACCGGGCCAAACACCGGGTCACCATTGAAGGTAAACTTATTGAACTGACTTTGTCTGAGTTTGAACTGCTTTCCTTTCTGGCAGAGAAAAAGGGCTGGGTGTTTACCCGGGGCCAGATCGTGGATGCCATTCACGGTGAGAATTATGCTGTGACCGAGCGCAGCATTGATGTTATTATTGTTGGATTACGCAAAAAACTGGGTGCCTATTCATCGTGTATTGAAACTGTTCGAGGCGTTGGATATCGTTTTAAGGAATAGGCTTAATGCACCGTAAAAAAACAAAGCTGATCTGGCGGATCTTTCCATCATTTCTTGTTATTATTCTTTTGTCATTGACCGTGGAAGCCTGGTATTCCACCAGCTATTTCAAAAGTTTTTTTCTTGAAACCGCCCGGCGTGAACTCATGGTCAGGGCATTTTTGATGCAGGACCGGTTTGCCCGTGCCCTGTATGTGGATGGGTTGTCTTCACCGCAGATTGATGCCCTGTGCAAAAACCTGGGAGAAAAAATTCAGACCCGCATTACGGTTATTCTGCATTCAGGAGAGGTGATCGGAGACTCATTTGCCAGGGTGGAGACCATGGAAAATCACCGGAAACGGCCTGAAATTCGGAAGGC
Organism: Desulfobacter postgatei; assembly: GCA_003252055.1. GTDB lineage: Bacteria > Desulfobacterota > Desulfobacteria > Desulfobacterales > Desulfobacteraceae > Desulfobacter > Desulfobacter postgatei_B. The sequence continues at coordinate 5,079 of QKDP01000115.1, forward strand.
GCTTTCCGGTGAAAAGCGTATGGCGATACGCTACAGTCCCACCCTTGACAAGAACATGATGTATATCGCCCTTCCCGTTGACAGCCGGTCTGACCCAGCTGTGATTCGCACGGCTGTTGCCGTTTCGGATATCGACGCCAAGGTTGCGGACATGCGTAATTCAATTTCCCTGGTTCTGGTTTTGACCACCATGGCTGCGGCCCTGGCAAGCCTGTATGTTTCAAGGCGCATTACCAGGCCCGTGGAGCAGATGCGCCAAGGAGCCCAGGAGTTTTCCAAGGGCAACCTGACCAACCGACTGCCGTATCCGGATACCGACGAGCTGTCCCAGCTGGCCGAGGCCATGAATCTCATGGCCTCGGAACTTGATAAAAAGATCATGGATGTCAAAAACCGCAGCCGGGAGCTTGAAGCGGTTCACGCCAGTATGCAGGAGGGCGTAAT
>QKDP01000004.1 GCA_003252055.1 Desulfobacter postgatei
CCCAGGCAGAACCGTTTTACCTGGTCCTGCTCGACCCAGTCCCGCCTTATTTTCAGATTGGCTGACCGGCCGTCTCCGTCATTGATCAACCGGGCCATTCCCTTCATGCCGCGGATGGATTGTCTGCGGTAGGAATCAAAGCAGTATATCCACTCTTCATCCATGGCCGTTACCATAAGATAATGTTCATCACGGGGGGTCAAAAGGATGTTGCACAGCACCACCCCGCCACCTGACAGGCAGGATTCGATCTGGCTGCCCGGCACCATGGTAACCCGTTCTTTTTCCAGAAACTGCGTGGCAACGGAAAAAGACTTCCTCCGGTAAGCATTGAGCCAGTTGCCCACCAGACGTACGGCATATTTACTGGTGCCGCCAAGGCCGAACCGGGAGTCGTGACCCACCGTATCAAGACAGTAAAGGTAAATATGCCAGATAACCATGGGCGGTATTTCTTTACGGTGAAACAAAAAGGAGATGGCATTGGTAATGGCTGTGGGCACACAGTCATATTCAGAAATCTGATAGTGAAAGGGCGAATACATGAACAACTATCCTTTGGCTTTAAACTTAGCTTTATCCAGTCCCAGTTTTTTCATTTTGGCATACAGGCCCCTGGGATGAATGCCTGCAATTTTTGCGGTTTCTCCGATTTTCCCATGGGTTTTATTCAGCACCATGGCCAGATACAAAGCTTCCACCTGATCATACACGGCTTCCCGGACCTGGGGCAGGGTCATGGTTTCCCATTCTCGGGGCAGGAAAAGTTCCGATGCACCGTCACCCACCCGGACAGGTTTGGCAGTATGGAAAACCGACGGCAGCTCTTCCAGGGTGATCATATCTGACTTGCACAGCAGGACAGCCCGTTCAATAACGTTCATCAATTCCCGGATATTGCCCGGCCAGTGGTAGTTGCACAGGGCCTCCATGGCCGGCTGGGAAAATCGTTTGAGATTTCTGCCGAATTTCTGTTGGTTCATGGTCAGAAAATGGTTGGTCAGTGAGGGGATATCCTCTTTACGCTTTCTCAAGGGGGGAAGCGTTAATGAAATCACCCCGAGCCGGTAATAAAGATCTTTTCGGAAAGTACCCTTTTCAACCTCCTCTTCAAGATCTTTGTTGGTGGCCGCAATCACCCGGACATCCACCCATACCGATTTTTCACCGCCCACCGGCGTAAATTCGAGTTCCTGCAGTACCCGGAGCAGCTTGGTCTGCATCTGCAGGGGCATATCACCGATTTCATCCAGAAAAATAGTGCCGCCATGGGCAAGTTCAAAAGCGCCCCGCCGGGAGCGCACCGCCCCGGTAAAGGCCCCCTGCTCATGCCCGAACAGCTCGCTTTCCATCAGCTGTTCCGGAATGGCTGCCATATTGATGGCAATGAAAGGACCTGCGGATCTGTGGCTGTCTGCATGGATGGCCTTGGACAGATGCTCCTTGCCCACGCCTGTCTCACCAAGCAGCAGTATGGTGGCGTCACTGGACACCACCTGCCGGGTTTCATCCAGAAACACCTGCATATCCCGGCTGTTGGAGGCAAAATCATTCAGCCGGGGCAGAAAACGTCCCCGCCGGTCAAACCGCTCCGCATAATAGAACTGACGGCGTGATTCCAGTGTGGTTTCAAGGGCTTCTAAAAGGCTGTCCATTGGAATACCGGAATAAAGCACCACATCAACCCCCGCGGCCAGAAGATTGGCATGCTCTTCCGAGGACTCCCGATTATGCAGAACAATGGTCATGGGCGCTTCCGGCAATTCATTGAGCAGGGAAATACTTGATTCAATAGGTTTGGGAATTGTCAGACTGCTGAGAATAAACACGTCGGCGCAGCTTCTGGCAAGGGCCTGCCAGGAGAGGGTGCTGGGTTTAAAAAACTGGAGCTGAACATCCTGTTCCGCCAGTCTGTTCTCAAGCTCAATGCGTATTTTTGTCTCTTTAATGGCACATGCCAGCCGAATCAGCATAAAAAGCGCATTCCATTTCCGGTAAAATATTACTATTTCCTATAAGGTGTTGAAGTATATAAAAATTTCAAAAAACAAGCAACATACTTTTATAACCAGTTCTAAAGTTCAGCATACCTTAACAATCACATTAAAAATCGGATAAAAATTACCAATTCAGTAGCAAAACATCGCTATTTTCATATTTAAGCAAATTTTTTCCGAAAAAATCAGTATATGGGTCACATTAAACATGTTAACTACCTGTATTCATTTGTATTTAATTTTTTAAACAAAACTGGCACACAGGTTGCTAAAGGCATACTGGAATTCAACCCAACCCACCCGGCCAAAACAGCCGGTCCAAAACCAAAGAGGAAAGGAAGTCATGACCAGGGAAAAATTCAACCGAAACAAAGGCAAGAGCCCAAGATTCAAAGAGAGTTACGACGAGGATTATGACTGGGAAGATCAGAAAGAAGACCAAAAACGCCGAAAGAAAATGAACAAAAAACCCAAACGCCCGACCGACACCAGAGACAAATGGTAGGGCGCACCTCAAATTTAAAGGAAAAAAACAATGAGCGCTGCAAAAGTGATCAAAATTGACACCGCCCCTGACGTATGGGGTATTGCCTCCGCCATCGACATCTATGACTGCGACCCTGAAAAAATCAGAGATGCTGAACTGATCAAACGCTTTGTTGTAGAGCTGTGCGACCTGATTGAAATGAAGCGCTTCGGCGAAACCCAGGTGGTTCATTTTGGTGAGGATGAAAAGGTTGCCGGATTTTCAATGGTCCAGCTCATTGAAACCTCATTGATATCCGCCCATTTCGCCAACCAGAGCAATACCACCTACCTGGATGTGTTTTCATGCAAAGCCTACAACCCTGAAGTGGTCCGGGAATTTTCCCAGAACTATTTCGGCGGAAACACTTCCCGGCTCAACGTCACTTACCGGCATTAGGTGGATAACGATGAAAGCCACTATTATTACAGATCCGGAACTTTGCCGGCAGGCCTGGGAAAAATACTGGCCGGTCCAGGACATATTTGATCTTTGGGCCGTCAGACAATGTTTCAACGCTGCATTCAAAAGACCTTTAAGCTTCCATCTTATCGAAGACAAGGGCCGGATTGTGGGGTTTCTGCCCCTAAGTCTGGTCGAAGAGACCGGTGAATATGTATTTTTTCCCGGGGAGACCTGGAAAGGTAAAACCTGGTTGGAGCAGAACCGGATCATGGCTGAATCCCCGGAGGTATTCAACGCATTGTGCGATTCTGTACCCGGCCCTTTAAACCTAAGATACCTGCGCCGGCACCCGTTTCTGGACAACCTGACCCAGGCGCAACCGGATGAAACCGGATACCTGTTTTACCCCCGGATGTATGATTTTTCCATGGATGATTTCTGGCTTGCATTCCCGGGGAAAACCAGAAAAAAACTTAAGGCAGATGTAAAAAAAATTGAGGCGCGGCAGCTCACCTGGCGATACAATCACCTGCCGGACCTGGCCGAGATGTTCCGTTTGAATATGGCAGCATTTACATCGGATTCCTACTTCAGTGATGCGCGATTTTACCGGTCCTTTGAGCGGTTGGCAGCATATCTGCGGGACATGGGCATGCTCAGGATCACCACCGCCATTGTGGAGGGAAAAATTGCTGCCGTGGACATGGGTGCTGTTTTCAACAACACCTATACGGTTGTAGCCGGAGGCACCCACCCGGACTTTGTCGGTATTGCCAAGGTGATCAACCTGCACCACCTGGAATGGGCCTGCCACAACCGGATGGAAGCCGTGGATTTTCTGTGCGGCAGTTTTAACTGGAAAGAACGGTTTCGCTTAAGCCCCAGACCGTCATATGAAATTCATACCCAGCCGGACACGGCTGTTTTCCATGGGAGCCATTATGGGCGAAAAGCAGTCTGAGCCTAAAAAAAATCAGGTGCTGGTGGTGGGCACCACATCTGACTACATTGAATGGATCCGAAAGGTCCGTCCCGGACAGGCACTTTTTCTGACAGAACCAAAGGTCCGTCAGAATGCAACCGAGCCCTGTCCGGACGATGGAGAGGAGATTTTATGCCCTATCTGCGATATTGACGCCGCAATCCAGGCATTAAACCTTCACAAAAAAACCTTCGGGTGTACCCTTTCCGGCATTGCCTGTTTTGACTGCGAATCCATGGAAACCGCATCCATTCTGGCAGAAAAAATGGGCCTGCCCTACCCTGATCTCGGGGCGGTCAGAAACAGCAGGGATAAATTCATTTCAAAACAGTTATGGCGGCAATGTCAGATCCCTTGCCCCCAGACCTGCCCGGTCAACACCGAAATTGAGGTATTAAACTTCCTGGGCCAGGTCCCGGCAGGCATTGTACTCAAACCCTTCTGCGGTTCAGGCAGTGAACTTGTATTCAAATGCGTAACCCGAAGAGAGTGCGATACCGCCTTCCATGCGGTGACAGACGGGCTTGCGGCACGGACCGGCAATCCATTGTTTAAACCCACGGATGCCGGCACATTCCAGATGCTGGCCGAGGAGTGGGTGGCCGGCCCTGAATTTTCCTGTGATTTTCTCATGGAAAAAGACCGGGCCGTTATCCTGCGCAAAACCCGGAAAATAAAGGTGGACAGCCGGCCCTTCGGCACCATTTCCGGGTATGCGATCTGCCCGGAAAACGATGATGGGAGGATGCCTTCCAATGACATGCTTTCAGACCTGTTCTACAGGGCAGCCCGGGCATTAGGTATTAAGACAGGCGTCTGCATGGTGGATTTTATCCTGCGACACAAAAAAGCCGTACTCATAGAGATGACCCCGCGGCCCGGCGGAGACTGCCTGCCTTTTCTGCTCAAGGAAGCGGGCAACATCGACATACTCGGGTTGACCCTGGATGCGGCGGAAGGCTTTGCCTGGAAAATTGAAAAAAAAGAGACATACCGCCCCCTGGTGGCCTTCCGTATCCATGCCCGCAGAAACGGTGTATTAAAACGCATCAACACGGCTGCCGTAGAAAAGGACGAACGGGTAAAAAAAATACACCTGATCCACTCCCCGGGGCACAGGGTGACCATGCCGCCCCAGGACTATGATTCCTGGCTTTTAGGGCACATGATCATAGAACCGCACAGGCGCAGGTTTTTTGAGACAGAGTGTCTTTTGCTCGCCAAACGTATCGATATTGAAATGGATTAGGCATGCTCACAGCCAATACACAGATGACAGACACAGGCTCCCGTCTGCCCAGGGAAAAAGTAATTGAGTTTATAACCCCGTACTTAAAAAACAAGGGAGTGTACCTGGATATGGCCAAGACGTTCGGGTCTCCCCTGTATGTTCTGGAAACCGATGTCCTGGCAAAAAAAGCGGCCCGGTTCCGGGCGGCATTCAGCCATTCTCTGCCAAAAACCGCCTTTTTTTACGCCATGAAAAGCAACAACCTGCCCCATCTTTCCGAAAATCTGCTCAAACACGGATTCGGGCTGGATGTATCCAGCGGTGTGGAACTGTCCGTGGCTTTGGAACTGGGTGCGTCTTC
>QKDP01000265.1 GCA_003252055.1 Desulfobacter postgatei
ACCGTCACCGATTTTTCCTGTTTTCGCTGTTTCTACGATTGTATCCACCACGGCCTGGGCCAGGGCATCGTCAACACAGATTTTCAATTCAACTTTGGGTACAAAGTCTGTCTGGTATTCGGCGCCCCGGTACACCTCTTTGTGCCCTTTTTGGCGGCCAAAGCCCTTGACTTCCGAAATCGTCATTCCGGTAATGCTGATTTTGGCTAAAGCGTCTTTAACCTCATCCACCTTGAACGGCTTAATTACTGCCACAATTTCTTTCATTGTTACTCCCTATTGGTAAACGTGCGTTAAACATGCATTAAAACAACTTGCGCTTAAAAGAGCAAGAGTGGTGCCAAAAATCATTATTTTTTATATTTAACAGTATCTATTTGAAATTAAAAAATATTCTCGCATTAATTTTCCGGAAGTGTTTTTGAATGAAATAACATTTTTGAAATATAATAGATTACATAAATGTTATTTCATGCGTATCAGTAAAATTCAAATATAAAAGTTAATACATTTTTGTGCTTTTGTGCATTAAAAAAACAAAAAAAAGGAAAAAAAAGAAATAGAAGTCAGTATTTATGAAGAATCAAAAGAGCATGAAAATTTCGTGCAGGGTCTTTCCCCGGGAATATCCCCTGGAAAAACAATCATGTAAAATATTGCAGGAGCCGACAGCAAGCGACCACTTTGGAAATCGATACAGAATGGATGCGCAGCACCGGTAAAACCGCAAATCCAAGGCCACCCCCCCAAGGGCCTGCCTGTACCGGTCAAGCGCATTTTCAGGTGCAGACGCTTTCCGGCCAACAGCATGTTCAATGGCACGGGCTGAAAGGATACCGGATTTCAACGCAGAATAGATCCCCTCCCCCAGCAAAGGTTCGGCCAGACCGGCCGCATCCCCTGCCAGAAGTACACGGCCTGTACCCAGATGCACTTTGCCACAGCTGGTGGCAATGGGATACCCCTTGACATCAGTCAGGATATCTGTTTTCAGCCGGTCCTGGGCATAGGTCTTCAGTAAAGCCCGGTTCATGGTTCCATTGGGCCGGGCACTGAAGATACCGATATTCACGTGGCTTTTACGGGGAAATATCCAGTAATACCCCCGAATATCCCTGGAAAAATCAAACGTCATGGGATAATGTCCGGCATTTTTCACAGGAACATCCGCTTCCAGGGCAGGCAGTTTAATAATGCGCGAGCTTTGAGCCCCAATGAGCCTGCGAACCTTTGAATTGGCACCATCTGCCCCGATCAGGTGTCCGGCCCTGACAATATCGGTTTTACCATCATAGGAAAGGGTGAGACTGACACCATGATCATCCTGATCAAGACGGATGATTCTGTCTGTTTTTTTAAACCGGCACCCGGCCTGTACTGCCTTTTCCAGGGAATAGGCGTCCAGATTCATCCTTTTGGTAACGTAACACAAGGGGTCCTTGGTTTTAATCATAAAAGAGGTGTTTCCCGGACGGATAATTTTCACCTCCCGGCAGGTACGGCGGACAAGACAGGAAATATCAAAGGGGAACAGCGCCATGGCTTTGGGCGTAATCCCGCCGGCACATGCTTTTTTCCTGGGGAAATTTTTTTTGTCCAGCAGAAGGACAGACAATCCCTTTCGCGCCAAAAGATATCCGGCAGTCGTTCCGGCAGGCCCGGCACCTGTAATAATGACATCATACATACTGAATCACTGCCTTAACTCTATTTTATTCAGGCGCACATCGCTTGCTTTCCAGTCAGGCAGATGGGTTTCCATAATCTGATAGAAACGCCGTGTGTGCCCCGGTTCCAACAGGTGGACCAGTTCATGAACCAGCACATACTCCAGCAGGCAGGGTTCCAGGTGTACAAGAACCGTATTGATCCATATGCGCCTTGCAACCGTGTTACAGGATCCCCATCGGGTTTTCATTTTTTTCAGCCGGAATTCGGCCGGTGCCACATCCATGACAGGCTGCCATTCTTCAAGCAGCATCTGAATGCGTTCGTTCAAGAGTGTACGCAACCACGTATTCCACAGATTTTCTTCTTTTTTCGGATCAAAACTGGAAGGCACCTGGATAATGATTTCGGATTCTGGGCTCAAACAGATCCCGGGCCGGGCATGACAGGTCCCACGCACCACAGGCAGCCGTCTGCCCCATACCATGCATGAGAAGCGGTCCTTCATTACAGATAATGGGTTAAAAGGCGGCGGTGCATTGCCCGGCGAAGTCATTTTTTCCATTAACCAGGCAGATTTGGACTGAATGGCATGTTCAAGCGCTTTCCGGCTGATTCGGGTGGGCGCTGAAATCCGAACGGTTCTTTTATCCGGGTATATCCTGAAATATATATGGCGGATGCGTTTATATATAAGTTCATATTGCCACCCTTTGGGGGTGGCGGGAAAACACCGGCTTATGTCCTGCATTACTGGGCTTTGGTTTTCAGGGTTTTAACCAGTTCAGACACCAGTTTTCCCCCGGATGTACGGGCAGTTGGATTAACTTTTACCAGCGCTTCCCAGGCTTCAATGGCTTTGGGCATATCATTGAGATCGTGCATATAAACAATGCCCTTGTTAAACCAGGCGGTTTCAAAATCAGGCTGAACAGCAATGGCTTTGCTAAAGGCTTCCAGGGCTTTTTCAGGTTCATTGTTCCGGCGATACATCACCCCAAGGTCCGTGAGGACATGTGGATTGTCCGGCTGAATGGACAGGGATTTTTCATAGGCATTGATGGCATCCCCAAAACGGTCCAGATCAAAAAAGGCATTGCCCAGTTCAATCCAGGCCTGCACATTATCGGGATGTTCTTTCAAAAACGCCTGCAATTCCATGATACGGGGATCTGCCATGGTTGCAAGGTCCGGTTTTGGATCTTCTCCCCCCCCTTTTTCAGGCCCAGGCATGCCTTTTGGCATATTCCCCAGCATGGCCGGCGGCATATGTCTAATGCCCGGCTGTCTTGAGTCTGCCAGCTTAAACGATGTATATGCGGCGCCAATCAAAAATCCCAGTGTCAGGGAGATCAGAATAAAAATATAAAAAGTCTGACGGGTGATCATTTTCTCTTTTTTTGTGTTTTGATTCATGTTTCCTGCTTTATAAAAAATTTTTATCTGGCACACATTATCAAATAGCAGGTAAAATGCAAACGCCCCTATGAACTTCCTTTAAAAAATAAAAAACTTGATCATCAAGTGAAAGGTTACGGTCATGAGAGCAACTACCAGAAATCCACAACCAGGCCAGGGAAATACAGGAAACAACCTTGGCGCATTTGGCGGCGTTTTTACACCATCCATACTCACAATTCTCGGTGTAATCCTGTTCATGCGCTCCGGGTTTGTCATTGGTCAGGCCGGCATCTTTCACACCATTCTGATTTTGTGCCTGAGCCATGCCATCACACTGTTGACGGCAATTTCAGTTTCTGCCGTATCCACAAACACGCCGGTTTCGGCAGGTGGGGCCTATTTTCTGATATCAAGATCCATCGGCCCTGAACTTGGCGGTGCCATTGGCCTGGCCCTGTTCTGCTCCCAGGCTATTTCCGTTCCTTTTTATATCCTGGGCTTTACCGAATCCATGATCCGGACCTTTCCGGGCGTTGCAGTCCACTTCAGGACCATTGCCCTGATCACCGCAGCCGTTCTGTTCATCATCGCCCGGGGCGGTGCCAGGTGGGCGGTACGGGCACAATACCTGATCATGACGGTTCTGGGACTTTCCATTCTTGTGTTTTTAGGCGGTGCCTTGGTTCATTTTGACATCAACCTGTTTTCAAAAAACCTCGGAACTGGCTATACCAATAACACCTACGCCTTCTGGAAAGTCTTTGTTATCTATTTTCCGGCAGTCACCGGTATCATGGCAGGCATCAGCATGTCCGGCGACCTGAAGAATCCGGCCTGGGCCATCCCGGCAGGCACCCTTGGCGCAGTTGTCACAGGATTTGTTGTGTACGGGCTTCAAATTCTTTTATGCGGCGGGGCCCAGTCCCGGGAAGAACTGATTTATTCATCCTTTGAAACACTTTGCAGCCAGGCGCTTTTTAACGCAGGTTTTTTGGTGGTTGCCGGTGTATTTGCAGCCACCCTGTCCAGTGCATTAGGATCACTCATGGGGGCGCCCAGGGTTATCCAGGCCGTTGCCAGGGACAGACTGATTCCCAGTCTGCATCTATTTGAAAAGGGGGCAGGCCGGGCCAATGAGCCGGTCAGGGCTCTGTGGCTGACACTGGGTTTAACCATCACCACTATCCTGTGGGCAGGCAACGGCAACACCGGCCAGGCATTTAATATCCTGGCCGGTGTTGTCACCATGTTCTTTCTTTACACCTACGCGATGATCAATGTTGCCGCTTTTGTTGAATCCTTTGCCGCTAACCCGTCCTTCAGACCGGGTTTCAAATATTATCACTGGCTGCAAGCCCTTATCGCGGCTGCAGGGTGCGCGGTCACAGCCTTTGTGATTCACCCGATGACAGCGGTCTGTGCGGCAGGCATCATATCCGCAATGGTTATACTGCTGAGACGCAGATCCCTTGAGGTCCGTTTTGGTGATGCACGATGGGGGTTTTTCTATTCAAGGCTTAAAGCGAATCTTCACCAGCTGGCAATGATGCCCATTCATCCCAAGAACTGGCGCCCGGCGATTCTGGTGTTCACGGGAAATCCTAAAACCCGTTTTACCCTGATGCAGTATGCCCTGTGGATCGGCGAGGGACGGGGCATTGTAACCCTGGTCCGTATCCTTCCCGGCAATATCCAGGACCTCATGGAAAAAAGGCAGACTGCCTTAACCCAGCTTAAAAAAAATTTACAGGATTACGGTGTCAGCGGTTTCTCAACGGTCATGGTTTTGCCCGATCTTGACCAGGGCATCTGCGCAGCGCTCCAGGCCCATCCCCCGGGACCGCTTAAGCCCAACACCGTAATTTTTGGCTGGCCATCAGACCCGGCCCGGGCTCAGTCCTTTACCCGGCACCTGCGCATTGTCCGGGCCATGGGAATGAATCTTGTCATCATTAATGACAAGGGGCTCCCGCAAGATCAGGATACGGGACTTATCGATATCTGGTGGCGGGGCAAAAAAAACGGTTCCCTGATGGTTATGCTGGCCCATCTTCTCAGACTGAACAGGCAATGGGCTGATGCAACCATCCGACTGCTCCGGATCATCCAGGATCCTGCCGGGGTGCAGCCGGCAAAGCAGGCCCTGGAAGCGTTGCTGCGAGCGGCCAGGGTAAAGGCTGAATCCAGGGTCATCGTTTCCACGGATTCCTTTGAAAAGGTCTTTAAATCCGTATCAACCGACGCATCGGTTGTTTTCATCGGCTTCAACGTTCCTGAACAAAACGAAGCAGCAGCGTTTCAGGCCAGGCACACCAGGATATTCGCCCCTTTGCCTACGATTATCATGGTCTCGTCCATTGGGGATTGTGATCTGTTTGCTTAAGTTCCTTAGGCTGAGCCCGGCCGTCCAA
>QKDP01000157.1 GCA_003252055.1 Desulfobacter postgatei
TTTGGCTATTTTATGACAACCGGCTTCCGAATCGTCTTTCTGGCTGCAGCCGTTCTTCTGCAGGCCGGGCGTGCACCCTTCACAGTCACAGCTGCACGAGGACTGTCCTTTAAAAAGATTGATCATCCTTTTTATTAGGTAAAACAGGGCTGCTGCCACAATCAGTCCAACCAGAATGTTTCCCATTTTTTCCTCCTTGCCGGGTATTGCCGCTCCCCGGGGCTTTCCGCTGTGCCGGGGAGCCTGTGTATACTTTAGATAGCCAATTGAATTATTGAATGATCATGGACCCGATCTGGTATGTCAGCACGGACAGCAAAAACGCCAGAGCCGTATTAAAGCCCACTGAAAAGGCTGCCCATTTCCATGACCCGGTTTCCCGGGCAATACAGACAACAGTGACAAAACAGGGTGCATAAAAAACGGTGAATATCATCAGGGCAAAGGCGGTCACAGGACCCCATCCGGGGGCTTTTGCAAGCCTGTCACTTAAAGACACCGGGCTTCCAGGATCTACATCCCCAAGAGAGTAAGCTGTGCCAAGTGTGGAAACCACCACCTCCTTGGCTGCAAAACCACCTATCAGAGCGATATTGGTCCGCCAGTCAAATCCGGCCAGGTAAGAAATTTTTTCAAGGGCTTTGCCGAGTCTGCCGGCAAAAGAGTTTTCCAGTCTGGCCAGGGCTTCCTGGCGGTTAATACCGGCCAGGGTATCTTTTACTTCCCGTGCCCTGGGGGAGAGCGCATCGCTTTTAGCGGCGCTTTCAATCTCATTTACCCCCCCTGCCTGGACGGTATCTGCAATGGCTGTACGCCGGGATTCAAATTGTGCCGTCGTTTTGTCATCCAGCCCGGGAAAGGTCATCATGGCCCAGATAAGAATGGAAATACCAAGGATTACGGTTCCGGCCTTTTTCATGTACTGCCAGGTCCTTTCCCAGGTATGGATCCAAAGACCTTTGAGGGTGGGAAAACGGTACGGGGGCAGTTCCATAACAAAGGGTGTGGCTTCGCCCCGTATCACTGTACTTCTCAAAAGTTTTGCCACCAGAAGAGCACCCATCCAGGAAATCAGGGTAAGAATTAGCATGATCGAGGCCTGTTTTCGGGGGAAAAAGGCCGCCACCAGCAGGGCGTATACCGGCAGTTTTGCCCCGCAGTTCATGAACGGCACGGTCAGAAGGGTGGCCAGACGCTCCCTGGGAGATTTAAGGGTCCGGGCTGCCATAACGCCGGGCACGGCACACCCGCCGGCAATGCCGCCTGAAATAATGAATGCCATGACCGAACTGCCGTGGAGTCCGAATATCCGGAATACCCGGTCCAGCATAAAGGCCATTCGGGCCAGGTATCCTGAATCTTCAATAAATGAGATGCCTAAAAACATGAACATGATCAGCGGTACAAACCCCATGACACCACCCACACCGTCAATGATCCCGGATACAACCATGGATTTGAGAAGGCCGTCGGGCAGCACCGCATCCGTCACGCCGCTGATCCAGCCGAAAATCCTTTCAATCCATTCAACCGGCAACGCACTGTAAGTAAATGTGAACTGGTACAGGGCTGCCAGCACGCCCACCATGATCAAAGGACCCAGGAACCGGTTGGTCAGCACTTTGTCTATCTGATCCGAGCGCTGGAGCCGGTTGCGGTCGTAGGCGAACCGGATCACATTCTGTTTGAGCACGGAGTTGATGAATCCGTACCGCTGGTCGGCAATCATGCCTTCGGGGTGGGTATCAAGGGTGGATAACATGTGGCGATTGACTTTTTCCCCAATGCCTGTGAGTTTGCCGGCTGTTTCTTTATCCCGGGTCGATCCAAGCTCAAGAATCTGATTATCGTTTTCAAGATATTTAAGGCCCACCCAGCGGGCCGGGTACGTGTCTGTTAAGAACTGGTTCTCCCGGATGATCGCTTCCATTTCATCCAGGGCCTCGTCAATGTCCTGGCCATAGGAGATCAATAACGGCGAGGCAGGGTTGTCAATTCCCTTTGCCACCTGGGCCAGCAGCTCTTTTTTGCCCTTGCCGGTCCTTGCCACCATGGGTACCACAGGGATGCTTAAAATCTCGGACAGCCTGTCTACATCGATCTCTATGCCTCTTTTTTGGGCCACATCCATCATGTTCAGGGCCAGGCAGACCGGAATGCCCATTTCCATGAACTGCACGGACAGGTAAAGGTTGCGTTCCAGGTTTGAGGCATCCACGATATTAACGATCATGGCAGGCTTTTCATTGACCAGGTAGTCCCTTGCCACCACCTCCTCCAGGGAATAGGCGGTCAGGGAATAGGTGCCGGGAAGATCTATAATTTCAAAGGTGCCGGCTTCGGAAATGCAGGTTCCCTGTTTTTTTTCAACCGTGACCCCGGGGTAATTGCCCACTTGCTGGCGGGCACCTGTCAATTCGTTGAAAAGAGTGGTTTTCCCGGCGTTTGGGTTGCCTGCAAGGGCAATCGCGGTGCTCATGTTATTCCACCTCCACCTGGATATAATCGGCTTCGTTATTTCTTAAGGTCAAGGTGAAGTCCATGATCCGCAATGCCACCGGGTCATAAAGCGGGGCCCTGCCCTGGATGGTAACCTTCTTGCCGGGTACAATCCCCATGTCCCTTATTCGGCGGCCCATTTCGCCTTGCGCTTTTACCGAAGTTATGACTCCGGTTTGATTTCTTTTCATTTGCCTTAGGTTGATAACGCTCATTAAAGGACTCCTTTTATAATTCACAATCTATCTTGTAATGCTTTTTAGCGTCATTGCGGATAAGTTTTGTACATATAACTTTTATGTTTGTCAATAAAGAAGTAACCATTATTGAACAATAGGGAAGGGGGGGATAAAAATTATGATGGTTATTGTCCTTTGGTATACATTTCTTTAATGGCAAAACGGTCGATATCTCCTGCAGACGTCAGGGGCAACTGATCAACAAACACAATGAATTTCGGCTTCTTGAAACCGGCAATCAGGGTGCCGGTAAAGGCAACTAGCTCTTTTTCTTCAACAGTGCAGCCAAGGTTCAGGGTACACACGGCCTTGATGGCCTCCCCAAATTCCGTATCGGGCACGCCGAATACACAAGCCTTGTCCACCGCCTCATGGCTGATAAGGGCATTTTCTACCTCTGCCGGAAACACGTTCTCCCCGCCGGGTTTAATCAATTCCTTTTCCGGCTTGCGGCCTTTGAAATAAAGGTATCCGTTTTCATCCAGCTGTCCCATGTCACCGGTGTGGTGCCAGCCGTTGCGGAATGTAAATGCATTAAGCTCATCGGCATTCCAGTATCCTTTGAATACCAGGGGGCCTTTGACAAGGATTTCTCCGGTGCTGCCTGCCGGCAGGGCATTATCCAGGTCATCGGCAACGACCATCCTGACCAGGGGCGATACCCTGCCCGCTGATCCGGGCGCCTCAAAAACGGGGGAAAACGTAATCAGGCCGGAGGTTTCAGTCTGTCCGTACATGATCCAGAATTTTGATCCTGTAACGGCTTCCCAAAGTTCTGCGGTTTCCGGGTTTTCAAGGCCTGAGACAATTTCAAGGCTGGACAGATCCGGCGGCGTATCCTGGGACTTGATGCAATCCAGGATGCGGCCCAGAATCGGCGGGAAGGATCCGAAAATCGATACATTCTGTTCCCGGATCAAGTCGAGACTGGATTGAGGGGAAAATTGGTCCATAATCACATTTTTTCCGCCCGCCATAAGCGTGCCAAGCCCGATATTCACCCCCATGATGTGAAACAGGGGCAAAATATTTAAATATGCTTTTGTTTTGTCCAGACCATAGGCATGCATGAGCTGAAGATTGGCCAGGATAAGGTTTGTCTGGCTGAGCACCGCACCCCTTGGTTTGCCCTGGACTGCTGCGGTGTGGATAATGATGTAGGCAAGGTCCGGGTCTGAGCCGGCGGCCAGGTCAATGGCATCCCGGGGTTCAGGCGCATACAGGGAGGAAAAGTTCTCCGCCAGGTTGAAGTTGTGAACAATGCCGGTTCTGTCCTGAATCAGGGGCAGGATTGTGTCTTTCATTTCGTTATCATAAATTGCCACCTGCGGCGTGGTGTCATCAAGGGCATGGGCCAGTTCATCTTCGCCCAGGCGCCGGTTAATGAGCACAAGGCAGAAGTTTAACGCAGAGCAGGCGGCAAACAGGTGAAAAAATGCCGGGTGGTTTTTGGCGACCACAGCCACACGGGTGCCGGCAGGCAGATTGAGTTTTGCCATGCCGCTGGTCAGCCGGCAGGCATCGTCAAACAGTTCTGAATGGCTGCGGGTTTCACCATTAAAGTACAGGGCGCATCCCGGGCCGTTCATCAGGGCGTTTCTGTGGAAAAAATCAAATATTGTCAGTTGATGGGTTTTATTCATGACGCTTTCCTTATTCTTACAAACAAAATGACACGAGCCAAAAAACCGTTTACAGCTTCCCGGAACAGCCGGGATCTGAAATTTGCTGCCCTTTAACTGTCATGAATCTCAATGCAATGTCAAAAAGATTATTAAACGAAACATAGAAAAGTTGAGGAAAATATGGGTCAATATAGGCGTTGACATCTGTTTTTCCAGAGGATAACTTTGTCCATACAAGTCAATCAAATCCATCGGCAGGCGTCATTTCCTGCCGGACAGCATGAAGGAGAACCGCCATGAGCAATCCGTCTGCCCCGGCCATGACCATCTGCCTGCCGGATACCCTGCCGCCTGAAAAACAGTTTCTTCCAGGGGTCCGCAGGGCGCCTGACAGAGGGTTTCGCCTGACCCGGTCACAGACCGCTGTGGCCCTTAAAAACGCCCTGCGTTATGTCCCTGCAACTCTTCATGATGCACTTATCCCTGAATTTTCAGAAGAGCTTAAGACCCGGGGCCGGATTTACGGCTACCGCTTTCGTCCCCAGGGGCATATCAAGGCAAAGCCCATTCATGAATACAAGGGAAAGTGTACGGCCGGCAAAGCCGTCCAGGTGATGATCGACAACAACCTTGATTTTGATGTGGCTTTGTACCCTTATGAACTTGTGACCTACGGAGAGACCGGGTCTGTGTGCCAGAACTGGATGCAGTACCAGCTGATCAAACGCTACCTGGAGGTCCTTACCGACCACCAGACCCTGGTGATGCAGTCCGGGCACCCTCTGGGGCTCTTTGCCTCGGCACCGGACAACCCCAGAGTGATCATCACCAACGGGCTTCTGGTGGGACTTTATGACAACCCGGAGGATTGGGAGATTGCCGTGCAGATGGGGGTCTCCTCCTACGGCCAGATGACGGCCGGCGGCTGGATGTACATCGGCCCCCAGGGGATTGTTCACGGTACCTACAACACACTTCTCAATGCCGGGCGGCAGATGTGCGGGGTCCCGGCGGACGGGAACCTGGCAGGCCTGCTCTTTGTTTCATCCGGCCTTGGCGGCATGAGCGGGGCCCAGCCCAAGGCGGCTAAAATTGCAGGGGC